>CAUBHZ010000292.1 GCA_958435885.1 uncultured Intestinimonas sp.
GGCGGAGAGGATAATGGCCATGGGGATGAGGATGTTGAAGAACTCCATGCTGCCGTAGCCGTAGATGCCGCCCAGCACCGAAGCCACCACCTGGGTGAGGCCCATGCCCACCAGGGAGGCGATGGTGTTGAAGAGGTTGAAGGTGGGCCGCTGCTTGGGGTCGTTGGTGACGCAGGTCTGGCCCGAGCGGGTGCAGGCGGTCTGGAAGGTGTAGCCGATGACGTAGAAGGCGTAGATCACTACGTAGGCGGCGTACCGGGCCGGCATCATGGTGTCGGGGATGAGGCGGGTGCCGAAGTACATGAGCAGGGCGCTGACGATCATGATGGCGTTGCCCAGGATCATGTAGGGGCGGAACTTGCCGAACCGGCCGCTGGTGCGGTCGATGAGGGCGCCGATGATGGGGTCGGTGAAGGCGTCGAAGACCCGCATCACGGTGACCATGGAGGTGGCGAAGGCGATGGCCAGGCCCAGCACACCCTCGGCATGGTACATGATGTAGTTCATGGTGAGGATGTAGTAGACGTTGGTGGCGCCGTTGTTGAAGGGGAAGAGGATGAGCTGATAGAGCTTGGCCCGGTTGAGGGCCCGGCCCTTCCCTGACTCTTGTTTCATGGGGTGGCTCCTTTCTGGAAAAAGTCCGGCTCCCGCCCACTGGCGGGACGGGAGCCGGGACTCAGGGGGAGGTGGCGGTCCGGCTCAGGCAGCTTTGGGCTCCCGCACGGACTTGAGGAAGCTGCCCACCACCAGGAACAGGATGCCCACCAGCAGGCAGACCCATGCGCCGATGCAGGTGTAGAAGATGCTCCAGCCCACGGTGTTGCCGGCGTTGAAGGAGAAGAGGCCGGCGATGAGCATGACCCGCTGGCTCACGCAGGAGCCGAAGAGGTAGGCGTACAGAGCGATGGCGGCCAATACACAGACGGCGGAGATGGGGTCATGGTTGCCCAGGCGGTTGGGGAGGACGATGGAGAGGCAGACCAGGACGATGGCCACCACGCCGGCCAGGATCAGGGTGGAGAGGTTGGTGAGGGCGTTGTCGGTGCTCATGGTGCTGCTGCGGGCGGTGAGGAAGAGCCCCACGATGCCCAGAATGGCGGCCAGCACGTTGAGGTAACAGGCGATGCCTTGCTTTTTCATATCAGATCTCCTCCTTCTTCTTATCCTTGAAGGACAGAACGTACATGGCGGCGCTGCCCACCATCACCACGGCGGAGACGCCGGCGGCGGCGTAGTAGGCGGCACGCCACCAGGTCATCCGGCTCTCCACACGGGTCGTGGCGTTGTAGCGGTTCATCAGGTTGCTGACGCTCCAGGCGTAGATGTTCTTGTGGACGGCGTCCTTGAGCTTGAGCTGGAGGTTGGCGTCGCCGTCGATGAGGTGCTTGCTCAGGCCCACGCCCTCGATGAGGTTCTGGAAGAGGTAGGAGCTCTCCAGGGTGGTGGTGCCGTAGAAGCCGGACTGGCCGCGGGTATCGAAGCAGGTGGTGCCGGAGTTGAGGACGGCGGTCCACAGGTCCACGTCGTCGTAGATGTCGGTGACGGCGTAGCCGATGAAGCCCCACTCGTTGGCCAGGATCTCGGTCATGAGGCCCTCGCTGGAGGTGCACTCGATGGAGCCGATCTTGGAGAAGGAGGTCATGAGGCCGCGCATGCCGGCGTCGTAGTCGGCGGTGTCGTACTTGGTGGCCTCGAAGGCGATCTGGTAGGCCCGCAGCTCCACCTCACGGGCCCGCTGCTCGGTCATGTAGGGGGACACGCCGCCGCGCTCGGACTCCTGATCGTTGAAGGCGAAGTGCTTGGGGGCGGTCACCAGGCCGTAATCCAGGGCGCCGATGGCGAACTCCATGGCGGCCACGCCGGAGAGGACGGGGTCCTCGGAGTAGTACTCGCCGTTGCGGCCGTTGTAGGCGTGGCGGTGGGTGTTCAGGCCCGGACCCCACAGGATGTTGATGCCGGTGAAGAGGGATTCCACGCCGGTGAACTGGCCCAGCTCATGCATGAGTTCGGGGTTGAAGGTGGCGGCGCACATGGGGGCGTTGGCAAAGACCTCGGGGTGCCAGTTGCCGTTGGGGTCGCTGGCGGAGATGGCCCAGGGGGCGTTGGGGTCCTTGGAGGCGTTCAGGTTCACGGCGATGCCGTTGCCGGCGTTCTCGGTCATGTAGGTCTCCACGGTGCCGATGGAGTCGGCGCCGGGGATGGAGGGACCGCCGAAGGTGAAGATGTACATGGCCTCCTCCAGGGTCAGCTGATCCAGAAGGTCATCCCACTTGGGATCGTCGTAGTCCACGCCGTACATCTCGTAGAACTGGATGCCGTTGTCCTCGCCCCAGACGATGTCGGAGGTGTCGTCATTGGTCTGGAGCGCATAGGTGTGGCCGTTGAGGTTGTTGATGAGCTCCTCGTTGGTGAGGGTCATGGAATCATAGGTCTTGGGGAAGGTGCCGGCCCAGTCGGTGCGGGTGAGGTAGGTGACCTCGCCGGGCTGGTAGTAGTTCCAGTCGGCGTAGGGCAGCTGGTTGGAGATCTGGCAGCCGGTCTTGGACACGGAGAACAGAGTCTTGGAGATGAAGTCCTCGGTGACGGTCTTCTTGTAGGCCTGGCTGGCGTTGCCGGTGCCGGACATCTTGGACTCGTCCATGCCCTGGGCGGCCATGATGTGGTTGAGGGCGTCGTGAGCGCCGTTGCCCACGGAGAAGTAGTAGTCGCCGGGGTCCATGATGTAGGTGCCGGTGGTGCCGTCGCCGTTGTCATAGGTCTCGTCGTAGCTGGCGATGTACTGCAGGTCCACCTTCACGGACACGGTCTCGGAGTCGCCGGGCTGGAGCAGGCCGGTCTTCTCGAAGTTGAGGAGCTGGATGGCGGGCTTCTCCACGCCGCCGGGGGTGTAGGGAGCCTGGCCGTAGATCTGGACGGGGGTCTTGCCGGCCACGTCGCCCACGTTGGTGACCTTCACCTGGAAGGTGGCGAAGGCGCTGGGAGCACCGGTCTCGGGGTCCACGGAGATGTCAAAGGCGGGCTCGCCCTGGAACTCGAAGGTGAAGTCGGTGTAGCTCAGACCGTAGCCGAAGCCGTAGG
>CAUBHZ010000293.1 GCA_958435885.1 uncultured Intestinimonas sp.
CCTTCCCCAGAATGTGGCAGATCTCCACCGCGCCGCCGGGGGTGACCGCCTTGCCGGCGGCGGCGATGCGCACCGGCCACATGAGGGTGGCGTTCTTCACGCCCAGGGACTCGGCCAGGGACACCAGGGTGTCGTGGATGGCGTCGTTGGTCCAGTCGGGGATGGCCTCCAGGGCGGGGATGGCGGCCTCCAGCATGTTCTTGGAGACCTCGGAGTTGGTCTTGGACTTCTTGTTGGTGAAGAGGTCGGCGCCGTACTCGGGCAGGACGTCGAAGAAGTCCAGCTTCTCCGGAATGTCGGTGAGGCGCTCGCACCGGGCCTGGAGGAGGCCGGCGATCTCCCGGGAGGAGTAGGCATTGTTCTTCACAGCCTCACGGATATAGGGCTCCGCCACGGCGTGGAAGGCCTCGGGGGAGAGCTCACGGAGGTAGTGGGCGTTGAAGTAGGTGAGCTTTTCGATGTCAAAGATGGCGGGGGACTTGGAGATGCCCTCAATGTCAAAAATGTCCGCCAGCTCCGCAATGGTGAAGAACTCCCGTTCCACGTTCTCGCCCCGGGGCGACCAGCCCAGGAGGGTCACGTAGTTGACCACGGCCTCGGAGAGGTAGCCCATGGCCAGCAGGTCCTCGTAGGAGGGGTCGCCCTTCCGCTTGGACATCTTGTTGTGCTGGTCCCGCATGACGGGGGAGCAGTGGATGTAGGTGGGGATCTCCCAGCCGAAGCCCTCATAGAGCAGGTTGTACTTGGGGGCGGAGGAGAGGTACTCACTGCCCCGGACCACGTGGGTGATACCCATGAGGTGGTCGTCGATGACGTT
Source organism: uncultured Intestinimonas sp. (assembly GCA_958435885.1). The sequence goes on from CAUBHZ010000293.1 coordinate 818, forward strand.
GGCAAAGTTGTAGGTGGGCAGACCGTCCCGCTTGATGAGGACCTGGTCGTCCAGGGTGTTGTTCTCCACGGTGATGTCGCCGAAGACGGCGTCGTGGAAGGTGGTCTGGCCCTCCTTGGGAATTTTTTGCCGGATGACGTAGGGGACGCCGGCGTCCACCTTGGCCTGGGCCTCCTCGGGGGAGAGGGTGCGGCAGGGGTCGTCGGGCCGGTCGAAGTTGCCGCTGTCCTCCTCAGACTCGGTTTTTTCGCAGAAGCAGTAGTAGGCGTGGCCCAGTTCCACCAGGCGCTGGGCGTACTTGCCATAGAGGTCGCGGCGCTCGGTCTGGATGTAGGGACCCACAGGGCCGCCCACGTCGGGACCCTCGTCCCAGGTGAGACCGCACTTGCGCAGGGTGTTGTAGATGATCTCGGTGGCGCCCTCCACCAGACGGCCCTGGTCGGTGTCCTCGATGCGCAGGATGAACTTGCCGCCGGCGTGGCGGGCGATGAGCCAGGTGTAAAGGGCGGTGCGCAGATTGCCCACGTGCATGTAGCCGGTGGGAGAGGGGGCGAAGCGGGTGCGGACCTCTCCGTGGGGGATGCGGGCTTCCATGTCGTCGAACCACTGTTTATCCAAAGTGAATTCCTCCAAAAAGTTCATGTGACACCATTGTAAACACATGGGAGAGGGTTGTCAAGCGAGAGGGCGGGTGAAAAAAGTGCCCGTCCTCAAATGAGGACGGGCGCTGGCGGGAAGGAGGATCAGAAGGACAGGCTGCCCAGGGCGATGCATTGGCCGCTCCTGCGGTCAAAGAGCATGATGTTGTCGCCGGAGATGTCCACCTTGATCTTGGAGCCGATGGTGAAGAGGGTGCTGCCGAAGACCACGCCGGTGAGGAGGAAGTCGTCGATGCGGACCTTGATGGTGGACTCCATGCCGGTGGGCATAGCGCCGTAGATCTCGCCGTCCAGGGCGCCGGCGTCGGTGATGTCGATAAACTCGGGGCGGATACCCAGCACCAGGTCCTCGTCGGTGAGCACCGGCTCCTCCTGGAGGGAGAAGTCGTCCTCCACCACCTTGGCGATGTGGTAGCGGAAGGTCTCGTCCTTATTGCCCTTCTCCACATAGGACTTGTCGGCGGCCTTCTGCTTGTGGAGCTCCTCCCGCCGGGCGGCCTCCTGGTCCCGCTTGGCGAACCAGCCGGGCAGATCCAGGGGGGCGGCGGGGGTGAAGCGGGCCTTCCGGCCCTGGAAGAGGGTGAGGTCGATGGCGCCGTCGGCGGCCTGAGTCCCCCTGGCCTCCACGAAATTGATGGAGGGGTTGCCCACGAAGTCGGCCACAAAGAGGTTGGCGGGCTGGTGGTAGACGGTGAGGGGGGCGTCGTACTGCTGGAGGACGCCGTTGTCAATGAGGCAGATCTGGGTGGCCAGGGTCATGGCTTCCATCTGGTCGTGGGTGACGTAGACGAAGGTGGAGCCGGTCTCCACGTGGAGGCGCTGGAGCTCGTAGCGCATCTCCAGCCGCAGCTTGGCGTCCAGGTTGGAGAGGGGCTCGTCCATGAAGAGGACGGAGGGCTCGGGAGCCAGGGTGCGGGCGATGGCCACGCGCTGCTGCTGGCCGCCGGAGAGCTCGGCGGGGTAGCGGTCCATGAACATGCCGATCTTCACGATGCGGGAGACCCGGCGGACGGTGAGGTCGATCTCCTCCTTGGTCAGCTTGCGGACCTCGGTGACCACCTGGCCGTTCTGGACCACTTCGAACTGGTCGTTGAGGTTCTGAGCCTTCCGGGCGGACTCCACCTTGGACTGGAGGGAAATGATCTCGCCTGCCATGTCCTTGCCCGACTCCAGGTGGTAGCCGAAGAGCTTCTTGGCGGTAAACATGGAGATGGTGAAGGTATCGATGAGCTTGATGCAGGCCTTGTTCTCCTCCAGCTTGCCGTTCTTGTCCCGGCACTCCTCCAGGACCTTCACCACCTCCTCGGGCCGCCGGAGGATCTCGGCCAGGCGGGCGGCGTTCTTGGCCTCGAAGTCCACCTTGGGCATGGCCTCCTTGATGTTGCTCAGGCCGAAGGCGATGTTGTCGTAGACCGTCATGTTGGGCCACAGGGCGTAGTTCTGGAAGAGAAAGCCCACCTTCCGCTTGTTGGCGGGGACGTTGATGCCGTTGGCGCTGTCAAAGACCACCTGGTCGCCGATGGTGATGCGGCCGCTGGTGGGGGTCTCCAG
>CAUBHZ010000294.1 GCA_958435885.1 uncultured Intestinimonas sp.
GTTCTTTTTCCAGCAGGGAAAAAGAAACGGGTTTTGAGCCGTCTCTCCCGTCCTTGCACATAACAGAATGGTTTGTGGTTTGAGGCGTGGTTTGGCGCGTCTGGGAAGCCGCGCCCCACAAAAAGAGAGGCAGTTCTTCGGGCATCAACTTAAACTACACTGTAAGGTTTCCCCTCATCCGCCCCAGTGTGCGCACTGGGGCACCTTCCCCTCGGGGGAAGGCTTCTTATGCTATCCGATGGTGGTGCCCGCCTGACCCCGGAGGGCGTCGGCGGCGTGGGAGAGGTCGGTGATGACGCAGCGTCGGCCCGGCCCCGACTGGGCAAACTCCGCCCCGGCGGCCACCTTGGGGCCCATGGACCCGGCAGCGAATTCTCCCCGGGCCAGGTACTCCCGGGCCACCGGCACCGTCATGTGGGTGAGCTGGCGCTGGTTGGGCCTTCCGTAGTGGACGGCCACCCCGGCCACGCCGGTGAGAATGAGAAGGACCTGGGCATCCAGCTCCCGGGCCAGGAGGGCGGCGGTAAAGTCCTTGTCCACCACGGCTCCCACCCCTTTGAGGGCGTTGCCCCGGGCGGCCACGGGGATGCCGCCTCCGCCCCCGGCCACCACCACGGTGCCGTGGTCCAGCAGGGTGCGGATGCTCTCCAGCTCCACCACCCGTTTGGGGCGGGGAGAGGCCACCGCCCGCCGCCAGCCCCGGCCGGCGTCCTCCATCACCGGGTTCCCCCGGCGGGCCATCTCCTGGGCCTCGGCCTGGGTGAGAAAGGCGCCGATGGGCTTGTCCGGGTGGTCAAAGGCCGGGTCAGCCGGGTCCACCTCCACCTGGGTGAGGAGGGTGACCACCGGCCGGCGCAGGCCCCGGCGGAGGAGCTCCTCCCCCAAGGCGTTCTGGAGGTCGTAGCCGATATAGCCCTGGGCCATGGCGGTGCACACCGACAGAGGCGCCATGGGGTGGTCGGGGTCGGTGCGGGAGAGGCCGGTCATGGCGGCGCTGATGAGGCCGATCTGGGGTCCGCTGCCATGGACCAGCACCACCTGGTCGCCCCCCTGGATGAGTCCGGCCAGCACTTTGGCGGTCTCCTCCGCCGCCCGGCGCTGCTCCGGCAGGGTCTCCCCCAGGGCGTTGCCCCCGATGGCGGCCACGATCCGTCTGCCCATGGCGCTCTCCTCCTCTCCGCTGTCATTCTTACTCCCATCATACCACGCCCCGCCGCCTTGTCAATGTTTTTCCGCCGCCGTCCAAAGTTTGACCTTTCCCCTTGATTTCTCCCCTTGGTATGTTATGATGGAGTCACCAACATCACCCGGGACGGCTGGCGGCCGCCCACGACGAAGGAGGCTTTTTGCTATGATCGATCTGACCCTCCACCCCGACGCCCTGGCCCGGAACATCCAGAAAGCCCGGGAGAACGGGGTGGTCATCCCCACCTACCAGCAGATGAAGCACCCGGAGACCGTCCCCGGCAAGATCCAGGACCGGCTGCGCCACGTGGGCCTGTGGGATGTGGACCCCCTCAACCTCTTCCGCATCACCTGGAAGAATGAGGCCAAGGCCTCCGGCGGCCTCTACCAGGCCGCGCCCAACTACATCGAGCTGCCCTCCGCCCTCACCGGCGTCCCCGCCCGCATCGTCTGCCTGGTGGGAAAGTGGTTCCCCACCGGCTGCCACAAGGTGGGCGCCGCCTACGGCTGCCTTGTGCCCCGGCTGGTCACCGGCCAGTTCGACGCCACCGCCGACCACGCCGTCTGGCCCTCCACCGGCAACTACTGCCGGGGCGGCGCCTTCAACTCCAAGCTGCTGGCGGTGGACTCGGTGGCCATCCTCCCCGAGGGCATGAGCCGGGAGCGCTTTGACTGGCTCAAGTCCATCGCCGGCGAGGTCATCGCCACCCCCGGCTGCGAGTCCAACGTGAAGGAGATTTTCGACAAGGCCAACGAGCTGAAACAACAGCCCCACATGATGGTCTTCAACCAGTTCGAGGAGATGGGCAACCACCTTTGGCACTACCAGGTCACCGGCGACGCCATCGCCACCGTCTTTGAGCACCTGAAAGGCCCCGGCGACCACATGGCGGGCGCCTGCTTCACCTCCGGCTCCGCCGGCACCATCGGCTGCGGCGACTACCTCAAAGAGGTCTACCCCACCATGAAGCTGGCCGTGGGCGAGGCCCTCCAGTGCCCCACCCTTTTGAACAACGGCTTCGGCGGCCACCGCATCGAGGGCATCGGCGACAAGCACGTGCCCTGGATCCACGACGTGAAGAACACCGACATGGTCATCGCCATCGACGACGAGGACTCCCAGCGGCTGCTGCGGCTCTTCAACGACCCCGCCGGTCTCCGCTACCTGAAGGAAGAGGCCGGGGTGGACGACGAGACCCTCTCCAAGCTCTCCTGGCTGGGCATCAGCGGCATCGCCAACGTGCTCTGCTGCATCAAGATGGCCAAGTACTACGAGTTCACCGGCAAGGACCTCATCTTCACCGTCCTCACCGACTCCGCCGACATGTACGGCTCCCGCATCCAGGAGCTGGCCGAGGAGTACGGCCCCTATGACGCCAAGGCGGCGGCGGTGGACCACAACCTCCACATGCTGGGCCTGCGGACCGACTCCATGGAGGAGCTCACCTACCCCGCCCGGAAGCGAGTCCACAACCTCAAGTACTACACCTGGGTGGAGCAGCAGGGCCGCACCGTGGAGGAGCTGGACGCCCTCTGGTACGACACCGAGCACACCTGGGACGCCGTCCACCATCAGGCCGACGCCCTGGACGAGCTCATCAACGCCTTCAACGAGGAGAGCGGCGTGCTGAAGAGCCTGTAAGAGATTGGCCCCACAACGGTAATTCCAGTCAGCGCCACCACGTCCCGACACCCACCTACGCAGGCGGCGAAAAAATGTGGGATAGGACCACAGCCTTTCCCTGTTCCACCGGCGGAGTCTCCTGTGGACGGTGCCGGTCCTCAACGGGGGCGTAAAGACGGGCCGCCGGATTCCTATTTGGAGCCACTCAACCCGC
>CAUBHZ010000295.1 GCA_958435885.1 uncultured Intestinimonas sp.
TGGCCCGGGCCACCGACATGGCGATAGAGGTCTTGCCCACGCCCGGCGGGCCAACCAGACAGATCACCTGGCCCTTGAGCTCGGGCGCCAGCTTCCGCACGGCCAGGAACTCCAGGATGCGCTCCTTCACCTTCTGAAGGCCGTAGTGGTCGGCGTCCAGGATCTTCCGGGCCGCCGCCACATCGGTGCGCTCCTTGGTCCGCTTGTTCCAGGGCAGGTCCAGCAACACGTCCAGGTAGTTTCGGATGACGGTGGCCTCGGCGGATCCGAAGGGCTGCTTGGCCAGACGGGCCAGCTCCTTTTCCGCCTTCTTGGCGGCCTCCTCGGGGAGACCCGCCTTCTCGATGCGGGCGCGGTACTCGTCCTGCTCACTGTCGCCGTCCTCGCTCTCCCCCAGCTCCTGCCGGATCACCTTGAGCTGCTCCCGCAGGACGTAGTCCCGCTGGTTGTCGGCCAACTGCTCACGGACCTTGGACTGGACCTCCTGTTCCAGCTCCAGGATGGAGACCTCCCGGCTCAGGGCGTGAGCCAGCTTGGTGAGCCGCCGCACGGGCTGGAGTTCTTCCAGGATGGCCTGCTTATCCGAGGCCCGCATGGCGATGTTCTGGGCGATATAATCGGCGATATAGCCGGGGTCCTCGCTGGAGAGCACACTGATGAGCACGTCGCTGGTCATCCGGGGAGAGAGCTCGGCATAGCGCTCAAAGAGCTCGTAAGTACTGCGGATGAGAGCCTCAGTGCGAGGGGTATTCCGGGTGTGCTCCGGCGCGGGGAACACCTCCACCTCCCCCTGGAGGAAGGGCGTGGTCTTGCCCAGGCTCACCAGCCGGCCACGGTGGGAGCCCTCCACCATAACGCGCACGTTGTCTCCCGGCAGACGCAGGATCTGCTTGACATTGGAGACGGTACCCACGGTATAGAGGTCTTTCTCGCCTGGCTCCTCCACGGTGAGGTCCCGCTGGGCCACCAGGAAGATGGGCAGGCCCTCGGTCATGGCCTCGTCCAGGGCCTTGATGGAGGCGCCCCGGCCCACATCGAAGTGGAGGAGCATGTTGGGAAAGATGGTCAGTCCCCGGAGCGCCAGCACCGGCATGGTGGTGATGGTATTGGGTTCAATGGTCATCATGGATCACTTCCTAAAAACAAGCAGGACGGGAGACTTGCCCCCGTCCTGCTCTTTCGCTTTTTTATGATACGTTGCTCTGGGTCCGCAGACCTCCGTGCTCGGCCCGGAGAGCCGCGCCGCCCAGACGGGGACGGGCGGGCCGGTCCGGATCCCGGATCAGCTCCGGCTGCGCCCGGTCGGTGACACAGGCCGGGGTGATGATCACCTTGGCGATGGTGCTGTCGGAAGGCACGTCGTACATGACCTGAGTCATGACCTCCTCCAGCACCGCCCGGAGTCCACGGGCGCCGATACCCCGCTCAATGGCCTTCTCGGCCACGGCGGTAAGGGCCTCCGGCTGGAACTCCAGCTCCACGTCATCATACTCCAGGAGCTTCTTGTACTGCTTCACCAGAGCGTTCTTGGGCTCGGTGAGGATGCGCACCAGCTGCTCCTTCCCAAGGGACTGGAGGGCGGTGATGACGGGCAGACGGCCCACCAACTCGGGGATGATGCCGAATTTCAGCAGGTCGTGGGGCTGGATCTCCTTGAGGAGCGCCGAGATGTCCCGCTTCTTCTTGCTCTCGATCTCGGCCCCAAAGCCGATGGACTTCTTGTCCAGACGCTGCTCGATGATCTTGTCGATGCCGTCGAAGGCGCCGCCGCAGATGAAGAGGATGTTCTTGGTGTCCACTTGGATGAACTCCTGGTGGGGGTGCTTGCGGCCGCCCTGGGGGGGCACGTTGGCCACAGTACCCTCCAGGATCTTCAGCAGGGCCTGCTGCACGCCCTCGCCGGATACATCCCGGGTGATGGAGGTGTTCTCGCTCTTGCGGGCGATCTTATCGATCTCATCCACATAGATGATGCCCCGCTGAGCCAGCTCGATGTCGTAGTCGGCAGCCTGGACCAGGCGCAGGAGGATGTTCTCCACGTCGTCGCCCACGTAGCCGGCCTCGGTGAGGGTGGTGGCGTCGGCGATGGCGAAGGGCACCTTCAGGATCCGGGCCAGGGTCTGGGCAAAGAGGGTCTTGCCGCAGCCCGTGGGACCCATGAGTAGGATGTTGCTCTTCTGAAGCTCCACATCGTCCCCGCCGCCGAAATAGATGCGCTTATAGTGGTTGTAGACTGCCACGGAGAGGGCCACCTTGGCCGCCTCCTGGCCGATGATATACTCGTCCAGCACATCCCGGATCTCCCGGGGCGTGGGGATCACGTCGGGGATATCGGCCCGGTCCTCCACGGGCTCGTCGCCCGCTTCGTCCAGAATGCTCATGCACAGCTGGACACACTCATTGCAGATATAGGCCCCAGGTCCGGCGATGATCCGGGCCACCTGCTCCTGGTGCTTGCCGCAGAAGGAGCAGCGGACCGACCGCTTGTCGTCGTTTTTAGGCATGGGTTTCACCTCTTTGTTTGGGCCCACTGGCCCAGGGTCGGGCATGGCGGTACCACGCCCCGAAACGTGGTCAAGAGGAGCGAAGGCCTCGGTCTCCGCTCCCCTTTCCCTCCGCCCCGGTACGGTGACGCCGTCCGGGACGGTCTTCATCACTTTCTGGTGATGACCTTGTCGATGAGGCCATAGGACACGGCTTCATCGGCGGACATAAAGTTGTCGCGCTCGCAGTCGGCGGTCACCACCTCGATGGGCTTGCCGGTGTTCTCGGACAGGATGTGGTTCATCCGCTTCTTGATGATCTCCAGCCGCTTGAGGTGGATGGCCATGTCCGTGATCTGGCCCTGGGTACCGGCCGAGGGCTGGTGGATCATGATCTCCGCGTTGGGCAGGGCAAAGCGCTTGCCCTTGGCGCCCGAGGAGAGCAGGAAGGCACCCATGCTGGCGGCCATACCGATGCAGATGGTGGACACGTCGCACTTGATATACTGCATGGTGTCATAGATGGCCATGCC
>CAUBHZ010000296.1 GCA_958435885.1 uncultured Intestinimonas sp.
GCCCGCTCCAGCTCACCGATCTGGAACGTCAGGCTGTCGATGCGCCGGGCCTTCTCCGCCTCGTCCATCCGCAGGGCGGACATCTCCCGCCGCAGGGCGGACATGGCGTCATAGGCCGCCTTGAAGGCGGCCCTGGGGCCCTCCAGCTCGCCGAACCGGTCCAGGTAGTCCAGATGGCAGGCGGGGTCCAGCAGCTGCTGCCCGTCGTGCTGGCCGTGGATGTTCAGCAGCTGCCGGCCCAGGGACCGGAGCTGGGACACCGTCAGCGGCCGGCCGTTGAGGCGGCAGACGTTCCGGCCGTCGGACAGGATCTCCCGCTGGATGAGGATCTCCCCGTTCTCGTCGGGACCCATGCCGTTCTCGGCAAACCAGGGCAGCGCCGGCAGCCGGGTGAACTGGGCGCTCACCACCGCGGCCTTGGCCCCGGTACGGATCAGCTCCCGGGAGGTCCGCTCTCCGATCACCGCCCCGATGGCGTCCACCACGATGGATTTGCCCGCGCCGGTCTCACCGGTGAGGGCGTTGAAGCCCTGGTCGAATCGGATGTCCGCCGCCTGGATCACCGCGATATTCTCAATATGAAGCAGCGAGAGCATCCTCTCCACCTCCCCGTTTACTGGAGCATTTTGTGGATCTCGTCACAGAAGGCCTCCGCCTTCTCACTGTCCCGCATGATGAGGATGGCAGTGTCGTCCCCCGCCAGACTGCCCACCAGATCGCTGATCTCCATGCCGTCGATGGCGGCGCAGGCCGCCGAGGCCAGGCCGGGCATGGTCTTCAGGACCACGATGTTCTGGGCGCGGTCAAAGGAGGTGACGCCCTCCTTGAAAATGGTCCGCAAGCGGCCGGCGATGTTCATACTGGTCTTGCGTCCGGACACGGCGTACTTGTAGGTCCCATAGCCGGTGAGCTCCTTGATGAGGTGGAGCTCCTTGATGTCCCGGGAAATGGTGGCCTGGGTAGAGGTGAGCCCTCTGGCCTTGAGCTCGGAGAGCAGCTGGTCCTGGGTCTCCACATCCACGTCTTCAATGATCCGCAAGATCTCCGCCTGTCGCTTGGATTTCATTCCCCAATCACGCCTTTCCTAATTTTTGATCGATGATCTCATAAAAGCTATGGTCGGTGAGCCGCACCAGCCGGGTCACGCTCCGGGACCGGCGCACCTCCACGGCGTCGCCGCCGCAGAGCTTGAAGGCTCTCCCGCCGTCTACAGACAGGTAAGCAGTTTTCCTTGACAGTTTGCCCATGCGAACGGACACCACCCGGTCCCGTCCCATGACCAGGGGCTTGGCCTGGAGGGAGTGGGCGCAGATGGGTGTGACCAGAATGTTCTCCGCCGTGGGCTCCACGATGGGTCCGCCCGCCGACATGGAGTAGGCGGTGGAGCCGGTGGGGGTGGCAAAAATGATGCCGTCCCCCGAAAAGGAGTAGATGGGCACTCCGTCTCCCCGGAGGGTGAGGTCGATGACCCGGGCCACCGCCCCCTTGGTGATGACGGCGTCATTGAGGGCCACATCCCGAAAGAGGATCTCCCGCCCCCGGCGTACCGTCACATCCAGCATCATCCGGTGCTCGATGGAGTACTTCCGCTCCGGCAGCCGGGAAAGCATGTCCAGCTCCCCCTGTTCCAGCTCCGCCATAAAGCCCACGCTGCCCAGATTGACCCCCAAAACGGGAATATCGTGGGCGTTGGCATCCTTGGCGGCGTGGAGAATGGTGCCATCCCCGCCGAAGCAGAGGAGCAGGTCGGCGTTTTTCAGCTCCTCCTGCATGTTCCGGTAGTCCTGGCCCTTGGGGAGCTCCACATGGCTCCCCTGCTCCAGGGCAAAAGGGAGACACAGCGCCGTCTCCGCCCCGGCGGCGCGGAGAATGTCCCGGGCCCGGAGGGCCGCCTTCAGCCCCCGGTCCCGGTAGGGGTTGGGACTGAGCACCACCTTCATGGATGCTTCCCCCCCTCCAGCTCGGCGTGGGACTGTTCCACCAGGGCGGCCAGATCCCCGGCATAGGCCGGTCCCCGGCCCACCGTCAGGTGACCCAGGTATTCAATGTTCCCCTCCGGTCCCCGAATCGGCGAAAAGGTTATATCCTTTACAGCAAAATCGGCCTCGTCGGCGTGGGTGAGGAAGTGCTCCAGCACCTCCAGGTGGACCTTGGGGTCACGGACCACGCCCTTTTTGCCCACCTTCTCCTTCCCCGCCTCGAACTGGGGCTTAACCAGACAGACCACCTGGCCGTCGGGAGCCAGAATGCCCCGCAGGGCCGGCAGGATCAGCCGCAGGGAGATGAAGGAGACGTCCACGCTGGCCAGATCCAGCTCCTCCGGGATCTGCTCATGGGTGAGGTACCGGGCGTTGGTCCGCTCCAGGGGGACCACCCGCTCATCGGTGCGCAGCTTCCAGGCCAGCTTGCCGTAGCCCGTGTCCACGGCGTACACCTTGGCGGCGCCGTGCTGGAGCATACAGTCGGAAAAACCGCCGGTGGAAGCGCCGATGTCGGCGCAGACCATGCCGGTGAGGTCCAGCCCAAAGACATCCATGGCCTTGGCCAGCTTCAGACCTCCCCGGCTCACATAGGGAATGGCCTGCCCCCGGACCTCGATGACGGCGTCCTCGGAGACGGCAGTCCCGGCCTTGAGCACCTGCTGTCCATCCACATAGACCCAGCCGCCCATGATATCGGCCTGGGCCCGCTGGCGGCTCTCCGAAAGTCCCCGCTCATGCAGCAGGACATCCAACCGCTTTTTACTCATGCTTCCATACCTCCATCGCCGCCCGGTACAGGGACTCGCTGTCCAGCCCGCACAGGCGCCTGAGCTGGGATACGGAGCCCTGGGGCACAAAGTCCCGCCCGGTGGTGCACAGCCGCACCGCCTTCAAAGGGACGCCGGCCTCGGCTAGCCCGGCGCACAGCTTCTCTCCCACGGACCCCATGGCTACTACCTCCTCGGCCACCAAAAGGCGGCCGGTCTTCGCCGCGGAGCGGCACACCGGCTCCAGATCCAGGGGACACA
>CAUBHZ010000297.1 GCA_958435885.1 uncultured Intestinimonas sp.
GCCGGAAAAGATCTCGATACAGACGAAGGTACAGTAGAAGGGGCAGATGAAGCGGAGCATCCCCACGCCCAGGGAGATAACGGTGGTGTCGCCGGAGAACATGCGCAGCAGCCAGGGGGCTGCGGCAAAAAACGCCAAACTGACGAAGGCGGTGACGCCGAAGGTGAGCCCCAGGCAGACCCGGACGCTCCTGCGCAGCCGGTCGTACTTCTGGGCTCCGAAATTCTGACTGACGAAGGTGGTGATGGCCACGCCGAAGGCGCCGCTGATCATCCAGTAAAAGCCGTCCACCTTGCCGAAGGCGGTCCAGGCGGCCACGGTGACGGTGCCGAAGGAGTTGATGCAGGACTGGAGGACCATGTTGGAGACGGTGTACATGTTGGACTGGACGCCGGCGGGCAGGCCGATGCGGACGATGGCGGCCAGCTTATCCTTATGGAAGCGGATCTCCCTGGGGACCACGGAGTAGACGGTGCCGGGGCGCAGGAGGGAGACGGCCACCAGCACGGCGCTCACCACCTGGGACATGACGGTGGCCAGGCCCACGCCCAGCACGGCCAGGTCCAGGACCACCACGAAGAAGAGGTCCAGCACGATGTTGGTGAGGCAGGCGGCCATGAGGAAGTAGAGGGGGCGGCGGGTGTCGCCGATGGCCCGGAGGATGCTGGCGCCCATGTTGTAGATGAAGGAGGCGATGGAGCCGCAGAAGTAGACCCGCAGGTAGGTGATGGCGTAGGCCATCACGTCCTCGGGGGTACCCATCAGATGGAGCACTGGGCCGGAGACCAGCAGGCCCACGGCGGTGACCACCACGCCGGCGGCCAGGGCCAGGGCGATGCCGGTGTGGACGGCCTCCCGTAGCTGTTCGCCCTGGCGGGCGCCGTAGTACTGGGCGATGACCACCGTGGCGCCGGAGGAGAGGCCCACGAAGAGGTTCACCAGGAAGTTGATGATGACCGCCGTGGGGCCGCCCACGGCGCCCAGAGCGGCGGTGCCCACAAAGTTGCCTACGATGATGGCGTCCACCGTGTTGTAGAGCTGCTGGAAAAAGGTGCCCAGCAGAATGGGAAAGAAAAAGGAGAGCAGAGGCTTGAGGATGGACCCTTCCGTGATCTGATTCTGCACAGCAGCGCACCTTCTTTATAAAAATACAAAGGGACGGGGAAAAGGACCCCACCCGACGGGCCGTCGGATGGGGCTCAAGGCCACTATAACAGGTTCTGGCCGTTGATGTCAAGATGGAAGGTGAGCTGGAAAAACTCCGCCGCCTTCCGGCACAGGATCATCCGCTGGAGGAAGATCTCAAAATAGTCCATGACGGGACAGACCTGGGTGTTGATGGAGAGGGTCAGGGTGAAGGTGCCCGCCTCCCGGTCCAGCTGGGCGGCCGACTGCTCCACGGCGTAGTTCACCCGGTCGTGGATGTCAAAGCTGGCCAGGTCCTTGTTCCGTACCCGGCACCGGCGCACGTCGGTCGTGTCGGCCAGGATGAGGGCGGCGGCCACGGCGTTCACCGGGAAGGCGGTGGGGTCGTCGTGGTGGCCGATGGCGGTGATGACGGCGGCCACGTCGGCGGGGGGCATGCCCATCTTGTCCAGGATGCGGAAGGCCATCACCGCGCCGGTCTGGGCGTGGTCGTTGCGGTTGACCACGTTGCCGATGTCGTGCATGAAGGCGGCGATGCGGCAGAGCTCCACGGTGTGCTCGTCGTAGCCCAGGTCCCGCAGCAGGTCGCCGGCAATGGCGGCGCACCGGCCCACGTGGGCGTAGCTGTGTTCGGTGAAGCCCAGGGAGAGCAGGGAGGCGTCGGCCTGGGTGATATAGGTCCGGATCTCCTGGGACTGCTTGATGTCCTCGTAGGTCACTGCCATGGGGACCACGCTCCTTTCCAACGGTCCGCCGGACTTGCCTTCGCTGCCGGCGGGGGGTATAATGGGGAAAAATCACGCATCCGCCTGCCGGCGGAGGGAGGAGAACGCCGATGATCCGAAAAGCAACTGCCGCCGACCTGGACGCCGTGTCCGCCATCTATGAGGCGGTGCTGGACCGGGAGGAGGCCACCGGCTGCCGCTGGACCAACTGGGAGCGGGGGGTGTACCCCTGCCGGGCCACGGCGGAGAAGGCCCTGAAGGCGGGGACGCTCTATGTGGCGGAGGAGGGGGGAGCCGTCCTGGGCTGCGCCAACCTCAACCACATCCAGCCGCCGGAGTATGCAAAAATCCCCTGGACGGTGGCGGCCAGGCCCAAGGAGGTAATGGTCATCCACACCCTGTGCATCCACCCGGACGCCGCCGGCGGCGGACTGGGGCGGCGGTTCGTGGCCTACGCCGAGGGCTTAGCGTCTGGTCAGGGCTGCAAGGCCATACGGCTGGACACCTATGAGGGGAACGTCCCCGCCGCCGCCTTCTACCCCAAGCTGGGCTACCGCCTGGCGGGGGAGACGGAGTTCTTTTTTGAGGGCTTCCGGCACGAGGTCCTCATCTGCTTTGAGAAGGATCTCACAAAGAGATAACGAACAGGACGCAAAGACGACCGGAAAGGAAACGGGTACCTTTCCGGCCGTCTTTTTCACTTACTCGGCGATGGGGGTGGGGCCCATGGCCTCGTGGAGCTCGGGCATGATGGCGCCGTGGAAGAAGCGCTCGGCATAGCGGTGGAGCTCCTCCAGGGTGCCGGGCACCTTGTCGGCGGCCAGATTGTCGGCGCGGGAGAAGTCGCCGTCCAGGATGAACTTGGGCTCGGGGTCCTGCTTGCCGCCGTTGATGAGGCCGGGGCCGGCGTGGACCTTCATTCGGATGCCGTCCTCCAGGGCGATCTCGGTGTCCAGGGAGGAGCGGCCCACCTTGGTCTCGTCCACATCGGGCTCACCCAGGATGCCCAGGTAGGGGGAGCGGATCAGGTCGTCCCACAGCAGGTCGGTGAGACCCAGCCGCTTCTTGGACACGGCGTTGAGGTAGCGCAGGCCCACCCGCTGGAAGAAGGCGGGCTTGTAGACCTGGAT
>CAUBHZ010000298.1 GCA_958435885.1 uncultured Intestinimonas sp.
ATGCTCACCGCCGCCCTCTTTGAACTTCTGAGCGAGGAGCAGAAGGCCGCCTTTCTGGACAAAATGAACGGCCTGGGTCTCCCCGGCGTCCACGTGGCGGCGGAGCCGGCGGTGACCTGCGGCATCGCCGGCACCCACATGGCGGTGACCGTCCATGGCCATGAGGAGGGGGACCACGACGACCACCACCATGGGCACGACCACCATGATCATGACCATGACGGTCACGACCACGAGCATGGGCACGGACACGCCATGCCCCATCTCCATGTGCACGACCACATCCATGACCACGTGCATGAGCATGACCACGTACACGATCACGACCATGGCCATGAACACCACCATCACCACGCCTCTCCCGACCACATCCGGGACCTCATCGACGGCATGGACCTGCCGGATGAGGTCAAGGTCTGCGCCCGGAGCGTCTATGACGCCATCGCCCAGGCCGAGGCCAAGGCCCACGGCTGCCCCGTGGGCGAGGTCCACTACCACGAGGTGGGCGCTCTGGACGCCGTGGCCGACGTGGTAGGGACCTGCTACGCCCTGTGGCTTCTCTCCCCCGACCGGATCGTCGCCTCTCCCATCCACGTGGGCAGCGGCACCGTCCGCTGCGCCCACGGCGTGATGCCGGTGCCTGCCCCCGCCACCGCCAACCTGCTCACCGGCGTGCCCACCTACGGCGGCGAGGTCTTTGGGGAGCTGTGCACCCCCACTGGCGCCGCTCTGCTGGTCACCTTTGCCCAGTCCTTCGGCCCCATGCCCGCCCTGGCGGCGGACAAGGTGGGCTGCGGCGTGGGCCGGAAGGTCTTTGACCGGCCCAACTGCGTCCGGGTCTTCCTAGGCGAGAGCGAAACCAGCGCCAACGGCTCCATCAGCGAGCTGGTATGCAACATCGACGACATGACCCCCGAGGCCCTGGCCTATGCCTGCGAGCAGCTGCGCGCGGAGGGGGCTCTGGATGTCTACACCCTGCCCGGCACCATGAAGAAGGGCCGCTCCGGCCACCTGCTGACGGTGCTGTGCGATCCCGCTCAGGAGGCCCGGATGGCCCGGGCCGTCCTCACCCACACCACCACCATCGGCCTGCGGGTCCGCCGGTGTGAGAAGTACTTCCTCACCCCCGGCACCGCCGCCGTCTCCACCCCCTACGGAGAGATCGGCGTCAAGACGGCGGAGGGCTTCGGCCTCTCCAAGGTCAAGCCGGAACACGCCTCGGTGGCCGCCGCCGCCCAGGCCCACGGCGTGCCCTATCAGGCCGTCTGGCAGGCCGCATTGAACAAGTAAATTCAGGAGGTCTTTATGAAGCGACTTCTCCCCTGTCTGCTCTCCCTCACCCTCATCGCCGGCTGCGCCGCCGGCGGCACAGCCACCACCACACCCGCACCGGAACATCCCGCCGACGAGGTGGTGGTGGTCATGGGACCCACCTCGGAGCCCGAGGCCGGCTTCGACCCCGCCTTCGGCTGGGGTGCGGGCGAACACGTCCACGAGCCCCTCATCCAGTCCACCCTCACCGTCACCAACGCCGACCTCACCATCGGCTATGACCTGGCCACCGATATGTCCGTCAGTGATGACGGCCTCACCTGGACTGTCACCATCCGGGACGACGTCTCCTTCACCGATGGGGAGCCCCTGACCGCGGAGGACGTGGCCTTTACCTACAACACTGTCAAGGCCACCTCCTCGGTCAACGACTTCACCATGCTCTCCTCCGCCGAGGCGGTGGACGACACCACGGTGCTCTTTCACATGACCACCCCTTACTCCATCTGGCCCTACACCATGGCCATCGTGGGCATCGTCCCCGAGCACGCCTACGACAGTGCCACCTACGGCTCCAATCCCATCGGCTCCGGCCGGTACACCCTGGTCCAGTGGGACCGCGGAGAGCAGATCATCCTGGAGGCCAATCCGGACTACTACGGCGAGGCCCCCAAGATGAAGAAGGTCACCATCCTCTTCATGGAGGAGGACGCCGCCTTCCTGGCGGTCCAGGCGGGCCAGGCCGACCTGGCCTACACCTCCGCCGTCTACGCCGACCAGAGCCCTGCGGGGTACTCCCTCCTCTCCTGTGAGACCGTGGACAACCGGGGCATCAACCTGCCCACGGAGGGCAACCCCGTCACTGCCGACCTGGCCGTCCGCCGGGCCATCAACATCGGCGTGGACCGGGAGGAGATGATCCAGAACGTCCTCAATGGCTACGGCACCCCGGCCTACAGCGTCTGCGACAAGCTGCCCTGGTATAACCCTGCCTCCGAAGTGGCCTATGACCCCGAAGAGGCCGTGCGCCTGCTGGAGGAGGCCGGCTGGGTCCTGGGTGACGACGGCGTCCGTGTGAAGGACGGTGTCCGGGCCGAGCTCAACATCCTCTACGCCACCGGCGACTCAGTGCGCCAGGCTCTGGCCGCTGATCTCTCCAATCAGCTTGCCGAGCTGGGCATCGCCTGCACCACTGAGGGCGTGGGCTGGGACACCGCCTACGACCGGGCCCTCACCACCCCCCTGGTGTGGGGCTGGGGTGCCCACACCCCCATGGAGCTCTACAACATCTACCACACCATGCCCGACACCGGCACCGCCCTCTACTCCCCCTACTCCAACCCCACTGTGGACAGCTATATGGACCAGGCCCTCCAGTGCTCCGATCTGGAGGAGTCCTATGAGCTGTGGCAGAAGGCCCAGTGGGACGGCACCACCGGCGTCACCCAGGACGGCGACATCCCCTGGGTATGGCTGGTGAACGTCAACCACCTCTACTGGGTCCGGGACGGGCTCCAGGTGGCCGAGCAGAAGATCCACCCCCACGGCCACGGCTGGTCCATCGTCAACAACGTGGACCAGTGGTCCTACGTTTCCTGACCTACTTTTCTTGAAAGAAAAGTAGGCAAAAGAACTTTATTCTTTTTTTCTGTTCGCGACGGACAACAAACCTGAAGCCCTCCCCTCTTCAGGGGAGGGCGACTCATGCACTCTGATCGAAAGGAG
>CAUBHZ010000299.1 GCA_958435885.1 uncultured Intestinimonas sp.
CCTCGGGGTAGAGGATCTTGGTCACGGCGTTGATGACCTCCATGTTCTCCACCGTCATGATGATGGCGTAGCGCAGGTACTGGTAGCCCTTGATGTGGGCGGGCACGCCGATCTCGTGGATAATGGCGGTGACCGAGCTCTCCAGGTTCTGGCGGATGCGGGCGGAGCGCTCCGCCGGGTCCTCCTCCGCCTTGGCGGCGCCGCAGAGCAGACGCACCCGGTCCACCACCGAGGAGAGCTTGCAGGGCTTCATCTGGCAGTAGCTGGCTCCCTTGGCCAGGGCCGCCTCCGCCATGCTCCCGCGGACCAGGGCCGAGAGCACCAGTACCGCCGGCTTCTCCGCGCCGTCCAGGGCGTCCAGCACGTCCAGACCGTCCATCTGGGTCAGCATCAGGTCCATGACCAGCAGGTCCGGGGACAGACGGCGGCACAGCTCCACCGCCTCCTCCCCGTCTCCGGTCTCTCCCACGATCTCAAAGTCAGGCTCGTTCAGCAGGGTCTCCCGCAGCAGGTCCCGGAAGACGTCGTCCGCGTCGGCCAAAAGAATGCGCTTTTTGCTGTCCATGTCCAAATTCCCCTTCCACAGAGGCGCGGTGGCCCCTGCCATTGTTCCGTGACCATAATTTACCACAAATTGACAGCGGACGCAACCCTTTTTTACCATAATATTCCAAGCAAGTTCCGACCGGTTTCGCCGTCCGCCGAGCGGCCGGGCGGAAAAGCAGCCGAGAACGGGACTCCGGGCTCCGGCCCGGCGGGCGTTCTCCCTCTACCTTTATTTATAGCGCAAAGCGGCGGTTTTGTACAGGAAAACCGCCGTTTTTTCCCTGGGAAAGACCGGTGTCAGCCGTGGAATACCAGATAAATTAAGACCTTCCAGAAAAAGAAAGGGCGGGCCAGTGCCCGCCCTTTGGGGAAAGCCCGTGCGTCAGGAGGCCGCGCTCAGCATGGTCTCGGCCAGGATGCCGTAGCCCTGGGTGGGGTCGTTGACCAGCACGTGGGTGACGGCTCCCACCAGCCGCCCGTCCTGGAGGATGGGCGAGCCCGACATGCCCTGGACGATGCCGCCGGTGGCCTCCAGCAGCTCGGGGTCGGTGACCTTCACCATCAGGTCCCGGGTGTCGTGGCTGCCCTCGGGGAAGACCCGGACGATCTCCACATCATAGGATCTGACCTCGTCGCCGTCGATGTTGGAGAGGATGGTGGCGGGCCCCACCTTCACCTGGCTCCGGAGGGCGGTGGGGATGGCCTCACCGGCGGGCACCAGGGAGGTGTCCTCCAGGGTGCCGAAGATGCCGCCGGGGGTGTTGGCCCACAGCTCCCCCAGGTCGTGGTCGGTCTGGAAGGTGCCGTGGAGCTCACCGGGGTCGCCGGCGGCGCCCTTCTTCACGTCAGAGACGGAGGCGGACAGGATGGCGCCCGACTCCAGGGGCATGAGGAGGGCGGTGTCCACGTCGTTGATGCCGTGGCCCAGGGCGCCGAAGAGGCCGGTGGAGGGCTCATAGAAGGTCATGGTGCCGATGCCGGCCATGGAGTCCCGGATCCAGGCCCCCAGGCGGTAGGTGCCGTCGGTGCAGGCGGCGGCCTGGGCGGTGAACTGCACCTGCTCCTCGTCCCGGATGGCCCGGATGCTCATCTGATCTCCCTCCAGCTTCTGGAGCACCGCCCGGACCTCCTCGATGGTGTCCACCTGGGTGTTGTTGATGTGGGTGATGATGTCGCCCTGGCGGAGCCCGCAGGCCCGGGCCGGGGAGGCCGCCCCCGCCTGGCCAGTCACGTCGGAGAGCCCCACCACCAGCACGCCGTCGGAAAAGAGCTTGATGCCCACCGCCCGGCCCATGGGGACCACCATGTGGGCGCCCTCCGCGGCAGCCATGGCTGGCAGGGCCTCCGCCGCGGCCGGCCGAACGCCCAGACCCAGCAGCACCATGCCGGCGGCGGCCAGGAGGAGCAGGCTCCGCAGCAGCAGGAGGGCGCCGGACCATGGCCGCCCCTGTTCTTCTTCTCTCATAAAACCACCCCTTTTGCAAAAAATAACGCCGACGGCGATCAAAAAACCGCCGTCAACACTAATATGGCCGGCGGGGGCGGAAAAACGCCGCCCCGGCGCTGGCAATGAAACACACCTTTGGCATGGAAAGCGATGGAAAGCGCCGAATGACGGGGAACGGCGGCGGCGGCCACGGCGGTTTTTACCGGTTTTTCAGAAAAAAGGCGGACGGGTTCATAAACGGAGGCCGGGCGCATACCATATCTCAGAAAGGCCGTCCCGCCCGGGCGGCCGCGGGAGGGAGAGATGGCATATGCCCAAGCTGTCGAAGGGGCTGCTGGCGGCCTTTGTGGTGACCACGCTGGCCGGGGCCTGCCTGCATTTTTTGTATGCGCTGCTGCCCAATCCGGTGACGGCGGTGCTCGCGCCGGTGAATGAGAGCCTGTGGGAGCACCTGAAGATCCTGGTCTGGCCCTATCTGGCCGCCATGCTCCTGCTCACCCGGAACGGCACGCCGGGGTGCCGTACCCCCTGGCTGCTGACGGCACCGGTGCTGGCGGCGGCCATGCTGGGCCTCGGCTGGCTCTACCACATGACCCTGGGCGGCGAGGCCCTGGGGGTGGACATCGGCCTCTACGTGGTCCTCATGGCGGCCGGCTTCCTGCTGCCGGAGGTGTTCTCCGGCGCCTCGGAGCACCCCCTGCTGGGCACCCTGGCCTTTCTGGCCGTGCTGGCCCTGGGGGCGGCCATGGTCATTTTCACCTTCCTGCCCCCGGACCACCCCCTGTTTCTGGACCTCTCCGGTGTCAACACCTGGAGCACCATCCCGTACTGACCCCGCCGGAAAAGACGCTCACTTTGTTTTTTGCAAAAATACCCCTTTACAAACCCGGAAAAGGTTGTTATAATAATTAGGCACTTAAAAAGGTGCACAGGTACGCGCCTGTAGCGCAATTGGATAGAGCGTCAGATTCCGGTTCTGAAGGCTGGGGGTTCGAGT
>CAUBHZ010000300.1 GCA_958435885.1 uncultured Intestinimonas sp.
CAGGGCGGCGTTGATGGCCGCGATGGCGCCGTCGGCCACGGCGGTGGCCACCTGGCGGACCTGCTTCACCCGGATGTCGCCGGCGGCATAGACGCCGGGGATGGCGGTCTCCATCTTCTCGTTGGTGGGGATATAGCCGCCCTCCAGGGTCAGCTCGGTGTAGAGCTCGGTGTTGGGGGTCACGCCGGCGTACACGAAGATGCCGCAGTCCGGGTCCTCGATGGTCTCCACGCTGCCGTCCTTCTCACTGGCGATCTCCAGCCGCTCCACCCGGTCGGTGCCGTAGACCCCGTGGAACCGGGAACCCAGCCGGAGGGTGATGTTGCCGGCGGCGGCCACCTTCTCCCGGAACTCGGGGATGCAGCCCAGCTGGTCCTCAAAGTGGATGATGGTCAGCTCCTTGGCGAAGTTGGCCAAGTACAGCGCCTCCTTCACCGCGCCGTCGGCGCCGCCCACCACGTAGATGTGCTTGCCGGTATAGGACGCGCCGTCCCGGGCGGCGTTCATGCCCATGCCCTTGCCGGCCAGCTCCGCCTCACCGGGGATGCCCAGCTTTCGGGGGGTGCCGCCGTTGGCCAGGATGACCTTTCTGGCCTCGTAGGTGCCCTTGTCGGTGTGGACCTGCTTGACCTCCCCGGTCAGGGTCACACCGGTGACCGTCTCACAGGCGATCTCCACCCCGGCCCCACGGGCCTGCTCCTCCATGCGCCGGGCAAAGGTGGCGCCGGTCTCCTTGGCCTGGATGGCGGTATAGTGGGTGACGGTGGACACCTTGCCGATGATGCCGCCCACCTGGGCCTTCTCCAGCACCAGGGTCTTCTTCCCCCGGCTCACCGCATAGATGCCCGCGCTGATGCCGGCAGGGCCGGCGCCGATGATGATGATGTCGTACATGACGCAATTCCTTCCTTTCACATAACGGATATCACGATCAGTTTTCCCAAATGGACGATTTTACAGCAGACCCATGAGGTGCTGCATGGCCAGGCTGGCAAAGGTGATGCCCGCCCAGCAGCACACGCCCATAAAAATGGGCTTGCCGCCGGTCTTGACCAGCTTGACCAGGTCGGTGTTGAGGCCGATGGCCGCCATGGCCAGAATGATGAAGTACTTGGAGAGGGCCTTGAAGGGCTGGAACAGGGCCGGGTCGGCCCCCGCCACGGTGGAGACTGTGGTGATGATGGAGGCCAGGACGAAGAACAGGATGAAGAAGGGGAAGATCTTCTTCAGGTCAAAGGAGCCGTTGGAGACGCTGCCGCCCCGTTTGACCTGCCAGGTCCGCCAGAAGGCCAGGGCCAGGGTGATGGGGATGATGGCCAGGGTGCGGGTCAGCTTTACGATGGTGGCGTACTCCAGCACCGCCCCGTTGGTACCGTGGAGGGTGTCCCAGGTGGCGGCAGCCGCCGTCACGGAGGAGGTGTCGTTGATGGCCGTCCCGGCGAAGAGGCCGAAGCCCTCGTTGGTCATCCCCATCATGCCCCCCAGGGTGGGGAAGAAGAGGGCCGCCAGGATGTTGAAGAGGAAGATCACCGAGATGGACTGGGCGATCTCCTCGTCGTCGGCGCCGATGACGGGGGCGGTGGCGGCGATGGCCGAGCCGCCGCAGATGGAGGAGCCCACCCCCACCAGCACAGAGATGTTGTTGGGCATATTCAGCCCCTTCCGCAGGAGGAAGGCGATGACCAGGGAGACGGTGATGGTGGTGCAGATGATGGGCAGGGACGTGGCGCCCACCTTGGCGATCTCCGACAGGTTCAGGCCGAAGCCCAGCAGGATGACCGCGTACTGGAGGATCTTTTTGGAGGTGAAGGCGATGCCCGCCTGGAAGCGTGCCCGGTCGTGGAGACCCAGGGACATCACCATACCGATCAGGATGGCGAACACCGGCCCTCCCACCACGGGGAAGAGATGGCCCAGCAGATAGCCGGGGATGGACAGGACGAGGCAGAGCAGCAGGCCCGGCCAGATTCGTTTGACAGCATTCATCAGGATTCTCTCTCTTTTCTCAAGATTCCGCTCGGTGCTCTTGATTATAGTCCAGAGTCACGATAAAATGAAATGAAGAATCCTTATGTTGCTATAAATCTGTGTAATAGGTGATGCCCTATGCTGGACCCGCGCTGGAACACCTTCCTCGTGCTGTGCGAGACCATGAACTATACCCGGGCGGCGGAGCGGCTGTGCCTGACCCAGCCGGCGGTGACCCACCACATCCACTACCTGGAGGACCACTACGGCTGCCGGCTCTTCTCCTACGAGGGGAAGGTGCTGCGGCTCACCGACGCCGGGCTGCGCCTGCGGGAGTACACCCGCTCCCTGGCCTACAACAGCCAGAAAATCGAGGCCGCCATGGCGGCGGCCGCCCCCGTCTCCCTGCGGGTGGGCGCCTCCAAGACCATCGGCGAGTTCGTCATCGCCCCCAAGGTGGAGCGCTTCCTCTGGGACCACCCGGAGGCCTCCTTCTCCCTGATGGTGGACAACACCCAGGTCCTCCTCCGGGCCCTGGAGGCCGGGCGGCTGGACTTCGTGCTGGTGGAGGGCTTCTTCGAGCGCAGCCGCTACGAGTCCCGCCTCTACCGTCAGGAGGCCTTTTTCGGCGTCTGCCCCCCGGGACACCGGCTGGCCGGCCGGGCCGTGGCCATGGAGGAGCTGGCCGGAGAGCGAATTCTGGTCCGGGAGACCGGCTCCGGCACCCGGGCCATCTTCGAGGAGGCCCTGCGCCGCCAGAACCGCACCCTCCGCAGCTTTCCCAGTGTGGCCACCATCAGCGACTTCTCCACCATCAAATCCCTGGTGGCCGACGGCCTGGGGATCTCCTTCCTGTACGCCCCGGTGGTGGAGCGGGAGCTGGCCCAGGGCACCCTGGCCCGGTTCGACCTGGCCGGGACGCCCATGAGCGGCGCCTTCTACTTCGTCTGTCTCAAGGACAACCTCTTCGCCCAGTCCTGGGCGGACTGGATGGCTTAGGAAACACAAAAAGGCCGGC
>CAUBHZ010000301.1 GCA_958435885.1 uncultured Intestinimonas sp.
CACGATGAACAGGAGGAAGCACAGCCGGTAGAGCCCCGTCCAGCGGCGGGTGCCGGTGAGGAAGGCCAGTCCCTGCTGGCCGTAGTAGCTCCATCCCAGCAGGGAGGAAAAGGCAAAGAGGAGGAGGCACACCGCCACAAAGGGTCCTCCCCACCGGCCCAGCACCGTGGAGAAGGCGGCGGCCGACAGGGCTGCCCCCACCATGGCGTCCTCCACCGTCCCCGCCTCCAGGGCGGACAGAGCGGCCTGAGGCTCGTAGACTCCAGAGGTCAGGATGGCCAGGGCGGTGACGGTGCAGACCAGGCCGGTGGCCACAAAGACCTCAAAGATGCCCCACATACCCTCCTCCGCCGGGTGGTCTACGTCGGCGGCGGCGTGGGCCATGGCGGAGGAGCCCAGTCCCGCCTCGTTGGTAAAGACCCCACGGGCCACCCCGTAGCGCATGGCCGCCGCCATGGAGTAGCCCAGGCCGCCGCCGGCGGCGGCCTTTGGGGCAAAGGCGCCGTGGAAGATGGAAGAAAAGGTCTCCGGCAGGGCGTGGGCGTGGCAGAGGACCACGGCCCCGCCCCCCGCCAGGAACAGAATGGCCATAGCGGGCACCAGGCGCTCGCTGACCCGGCCGATGCGGCCGATGCCCCCCAGGATGACCGCCCCGGTGAGGAGGGCGGTGACCGCCCCCACCGCCAGCCGGTCCCAGCCGAAGGCGTGCTCCAGGGCGGCGGCGATGGAGTTGGCCTGGACCAGGTCGCCGCCGCCGATGGAGGCGGTGACGCAGAAGAGGGAAAAGACCAGGGCCAGAGGCCGCAGCCCCAGGCCCTGGGTCATATACGCCATGGGTCCCCCCTCCCAGCCGCCGTCCCGGCTTTTGCGGCGGTAGCGGACGGCCAGGGTCTTTTCCACGCAGCCCGTCATCATACCCAGGAGGGCGGAGACCCACATCCAGAAGACGGCCCCCGGGCCACCGTAGAAGATGGCGGTGGCCACCCCGGCGATACTGCCGGTGCCGATGGTGGAGGCCAGGGCGGTGGAGAGGGCCTGGAGCTGGGTGAGACCGCCCCCCTTCTTCCGCCCCTTCGGACGCAGCAGAGCTCCCACGGTGGCCCCCAGCCACCGCCGCCACCCGAAGAGCTGGAAGAAGCCGGTGCCCGCCGAGCACCACAGCCCCAGCAGCAGAAAGCCCCCCAGCAGCCACGGGTCCCAGATCCAGTCTCCCAATCGCTCCAAAACGGTCACACGCCCCGCCCCCCTCTCCAGAGGGGTATGCGCCCGGGGCGGAAAACATGCCCTTCCCTTTACTCCTCGGAGAGCAGCTTTAGAAAGTCCGCTCCGATGAAGCCGTTGGAGGCGGCGATTCCGCCCCCCGCGGACAGGGAGGGCTCTCCCCCCTCCGGGGTGGCCGCCATGCCGCCGGCCTCCCGGACCAGCAGCATACCCGCCGCGTAATCCCAGGGCTTCAGACCGTCCTCCACATAGGCGTCCAGCCGCCCGGCGGCCACATAGCTCAGGCACAGGGAGGCCGCCCCCATCCGTCGGACGTCGTGGCAGTGGTCATAGAGGGTGCGCATCCACCGAAAGGCCCGGTCGGCCTTCTGCCGCTGGCTGGGATTGGTGCCCACGTCCACCAGGGCGTCGGCCAGACGGCGGGCAGGACTCACCGAGATGGGCTGTCCGTTGCAGAAGGCCCCCCTCCCCGCCAGGGCGGTGAAGAGCTCCCCGGCGTAGGGGTCGTACACCAGGGCCATGGTCACCCGCCCCTCCTCCGCCAGGGCCAGAGAGACGGCGCTGTGCCGGAAGCCGTGGATGAGGTTGGTGGTGCCGTCCACCGGGTCCAGGATCCACACCGCTCCGCTCAGGTCCACACCGCTGTTGTCCTGCTCCTCCCCCATGAACTGCACCTCCGGCGCCAGCTCCTTCAGCCGGCTCCGCAGCTGCTCCTGGACGGTGACGTCCACCTGGGTCACAAAGTCCGTGGCCCCCTTTTGGCGGATCTGCTCCGCCATCTCCTGGTGGCCGAACAGGCGCCCCGCCTGACGCACCGCCTCCGATACCTGTTCCAGCAATTTCTCTCGCTCCGGCAGCATAGCCGTTCCTCCTTTTCCGGGCGATGTGCCCGCCCTTTCCCCTCGATGATACCACCTTCCACCCCGCTCCGCAATCGGGCCCTTTTCTTCATTTTAAGAAAATCCTCATCTTTTCTCTATGGCCCCGGCGGGCACTGTGTGGTAAGCTATGGTCAGAGACAGAACAAGGAGATCTTTCCATGAAAAAGCCCACCTGGTTTCTCACCCTGCTCCTCACCGTCCTCCTGCTGGCCGCCGGCGGCGTCCTGCTGTGGCGGACCGGCTTCTTTCAGGCCGCCACTTCGCTGGACGGCCTCCAGGCCTACATCGATACCTTCTCCCCCTATTCCCATCTGGTGTTCTTCCTGATCCAGCTGGCCTCGGTGGTACTGGCCCCCATCCCCAGCAATCTGACCGCCCTGGCCGGCGCCCTCCTCTTCGGCACCCTGCCCGCCTTCCTCCTCACCTGGGGAGCGGTGGTGGTGGGCTCCGCCCTGGTCTTTCAGCTGGCCCGGCGGCTGGGGCAGTCCTTCGTGGACCGCTTCGTCAGCCAGACCCTCTCCGACCGCTACCTGGAGATCATCCGCCGCAAGCGGGACGTCTTTCTGGCCATGGCCTTCCTCTTCCCCTTCTTCCCCGACGACATCCTCTGCATCCTGGCGGGACTCACCGAGATGCCCTTTCCCCGCTTCCTGGTCCTGGTCATCCTCTTCCGCCCCTGGGGCCTGCTGGTGGCCAGCGCCGTGGGAGGCTCGGCGGTGGACATTCCCCTGTGGGGCATGGCCCTGCTGGGCCTGGGAGGTCTGGCCATTTTCCTCCTGGGTATGAAGTACGGCGACCGGCTGGAGGAGGCCCTGCTCCGCCGTTTCCGACACAAATAAAAAAGAAAACGCCCGGCCCCGGCGGTTTATCCGCT
>CAUBHZ010000302.1 GCA_958435885.1 uncultured Intestinimonas sp.
GGAGACGTAGGTGACGCAGCCGGAGTAAGTGCCCATCCGGAAGAAGGCTCCGGTGTTGAAGAGCAGGAACTTCCAGTCCCGCAGGAGGGTGCGGGTGCTGTGACTGCTCTGGGCGTCTGCCGCTGTCCCGTCCAGCCTGCTCGCTGGGGTCAGCGGGTACCCGTGCTGGGCGCGCCAACGCTTCCCGTCCACCACCTCCCCCACTGCCGCCGGGTCGTCCCGCACCAGCAGCCACTCCGCCAGGGCGGCGATGACACACAGGGCTCCCAGGAACACCCACCCTGCCTGCCAGCCATAGCGAGCGATGTTCTCCGCGTTGAAGCCGGAGAAGATGGCGCTGAGGGAGGCGATGCCGATGGTGAGGGTCATGGGGAGGCTGTTGCGCTCCTGGAACCAGGCGCTGACCAGGTGGGGACTGCCCACCTTGCAGCCGGTGACCAGGCCGAAGCCCACGGGGAGATAACATAGCAAGAGGACGATATCATTGGCGCCCCACCTTGTCAAGAGGGCAAATGCGATGAGCGCACAGCCCTCGCCCAAGAGGAGGGCGAACCGGTGGCCTTTTCTGGTGATGAGGGTGCAGAGGGGTGCGGTGAAGAGCACCGAACAGAGGTTCAGGATGCTGCCGCAGTAGCCGGGGATGGTGGGAGACAGCCCGGCACTGGTGACCATGGCGGCCATGGTGTAGTTGCCCACGCTGATGGTGGCGCCGTGTGCCAGGGAGGCGATCATGCCGCCCAGGATGGCGAACCAGCCGTAGAAGATGGTGGGGTGGTCGGTGGAGGGTTTCTTCATTTCTTCTCACTCGCCTCTCCCCTCTCCTTTCCCACGCCGGGGCAGGAGGTGAACTCCTGCCCCGGCGCTTTTTGTGTGGAGTAAGGGTCACACGCAGGGAAAGAAGGAAGGGCTTACCGTCTTACGCAGTCTGTTCCTTGGACTGCTTGGGGCGCATGGTGAACACCAGGACGGCAAGGGCAATGTTGATGACGCCGAGGACGACGTAGATGGGGGTGTAATCCTGACCCAGCGCCTTGCCCACCACACCGACCAGGGTCGGGAAGATGAAGCTGCAGTTGACGATGGTGGTGAAGACACCCAGGATGGAGCTAAAGTCATAGCTGTGGAACAGGTCGGCCAGGGCCAGGGTCTGGCTGACGAAGCCCAGGCCGTAGGCAAAGCCGATGAGCAGGGTGGTGATGGTGAAGCTCAGCAGGCTGGAGCAGAAGAAGATGCCGATGCAGCCGCCTGCCATGATCAGGTGCGCCAGGATGTTGCAGCCGGTGTTGGACAGGCGGAAGACCTTGGACACCAGGGGGGTGGCCAGACGGCCGACGGTGCTGGCCAGGGTGATGCTGGCGATGGCAGCGGCGGCTTCCACCTTGCTGAAGCCTCGGGACAGGATGATGAGGGTGATATACACCTGGCAGCCTGCGAAGGAGCCCATGCGGATGAGGCAGCTGACGCCGAAGAGCCAGAACTTGATGTTCTTCAGCAGGCCAGCGGCGCCTACGCTCTCCTTCTTCTCCTCGCCAGCGACCACGCCGCTGTCGTCCAGGGAGATGCCGTGCTTTTCTCTCCATGCTCTGCCGTCACGGACCTCACCGATCTGGTGGATGTCGTCACGGGCACAGAAGAAGGCCAGGACGAAGCCCACTGCGACGAACAGCAGACCCCAGATCCAGCCAGCGCGCCAGCCATACTTGGTGACCAGGGAGCCCTGGATACCGGAGAAGATGGTGACGGCAGCGGGACCGGCGATGACCAGTGCCATGGGCAGGGCACGGTTGTGCTCGAACCAGGTGTTGACGATGTTGGGGGAGACCAGCTTGGTGACGGTGGACATGCAGAAGCCGAAGCCGAAGTAGGACAGCATGACGATGACGCTCATGGGGGGCAGGAAGATCATAGCCAGGAAGGCGATCGCGCCCACCAGGAAGGCAAACAGGGCGGTGATCTTGAGGCCCTTCTTCTTCATGAAGATGCCCATGACGGTGGCGAAGAGCACCGAGCAGAGGCTGACGATGCTGGAGCACATACCGGGTACGGTGGAGTCGATGAGCCCTTCGTTGACCATGATGTTGACGTTGTAATAGGTGCCGTTGGTGCAGGCGCCGCCGCACATGGCCATGACCATGGTGGCTATGATGATGTACCAGCCTTTAAAGACGCCGCCCTTTTTCGCAGCTTGTTTCTCCATTGTGTTCTCCTCTCTTTTTGTTGTGCCGGGGCACGGTCAAATCTCTTCCACGCCTTTGAAGTAGACGTCCCGTTCCATCCACGGCAGGATCTGACCGCCGTCCACGTCGATGGCCTGACCGGTGATGTGCTCGGCCTCCTTGGAAGCCAGGAAGATGGCCAGGTTGGCGTGGTCTTCCGGCAGAGCCAGACGGCCGGTGGGGATGAGACGACGACGAGCATCCAGCTGTTCGGGGGTGCTCATGGCCTCCAGCATGGGCGTCTTGGTGCCGCCGGGGCAGAGGGCGTTGACGGTGATGCCCCAGGTGCCGCCCTCCATGGCCAGGTGGCGCACCAGACCCACTTCGCCTGCCTTAGAGGTGGTGTAGGAGGGGACGCGGCCGACGGAGATGCGCTTGTGGACGTTGGAGGCCACCAGGATGATGCGGCCGAAGTGCTGCTTGCGCATGATGGGGAAGACGGCGGCGGCGCAGATGTACGCGCCGATCAGGTTGACCTCGATGACCTTCCGGAACCCGCTGACCGTCTCCGGCGGGACGTTCTTGGGGTCGCCGTGGATCATGATGCCAGCGGCGTTGACCAGCACATCCACTCTGCCGTTGTAGGCGTCCAGGGTGCCCTGGACAGCGGCGTTGACCTGTTCCTCGTCGCTGACGTCGCACTGGAAGGCCACGCACTGGCCGCCCTGTGCCACGATGTCCTCGCAGACCTTCTGGTTATCCGCCGGGTTGCGGCCGAAGATGGCCACTTTGGCGCCGGCCTGGG
>CAUBHZ010000303.1 GCA_958435885.1 uncultured Intestinimonas sp.
TCCCCCCAGGGGAAGGCATACTCCTTCAGTCGCCTGCGGCGACAGCTCCCTCAGAGAGGGAGCCAATGGGCGCGCCCCAGGATAAAAGACAAAAACCGCCCCGCGTGCTGCCTGACGGCAGGGCGCGGGGCGGTCTGCTGTTTACTGCTTTTTGTAAGGGGTCTGGCTGAGCTCGGCGGCCCGGGCACTGAGGAGCCGGGGGAACCGCCAGAAGAAGAGGCTGCCGGTGACGATGGCCGCCAGGATGTCGGCGGAGGGCTCGGCCAGGAAAACGGCCAGCACCTTGTTCTCCAGGAAGTGGGGCAGGATGAAGATGAGGGGGATGAGGAGGATGATCTTCCGCAGCAGGGCCAGGAAGAGGGAGATCTTGGCCTGACCCAGGGCCACGAAGGTCTGCTGGCAGGAGTTCTGGATGCCCAGCATGAACATGCCGGCGGCGTATACCCGCAGGGTCCACAGGGCGATCTCCACCAGCTCGGGCTTGTCGTTGAACATGGCCACGAACATGCCGGGGAAGAGCTCGATGGCCAGGCAGGAGAGGGTGCTGAAGGTGAGGGCGCAGATGAAGAGGAGCCGGAAGGCCTTCTTCACCCGGTCCAGGTTGCCGGCGCCATAGTTGTAGCCCACGATGGGCTGGGCGCCCTGGGAGAGCCCCTGGAAGAGGAGGTAGAACACCTGCATGATGGAGGAGCAGATGGTCATGGCTCCCACCGCCGGGTCGCCGCCGTAGGTCTTCAGGGAGGAGTTGAAGGCGATGTTCACCAGGCTCTCGGTGGACTGCATAATGAAGGGGGAGATGCCCAGGGCCAGCACCGGCGAGAGCACCTTCCAGTTGAGCCGGGCGAACCGGCGCTGGAGCCGCAGCTTGGTGCGCTTGCCCAGCAGGAAGCACACCACCCACACCGCCGACACCGCCTGGGCGGTGATGGTGGCCAGGGCGGCGCCCTTCACCCCCATGCCGAAGCCGAAGATGAACACCGGGTCCAGCACGATGTTGATGACGGCGCCGATGAGCACCGTGGCCATGCCGATGGTGGAGAAGCCCTGGGCGGTGATGAAGAAGTTGAGCCCCAGGGAGAGCTCCACGAAGAGGGTGCCCCAGAGGTAGATGGTGAGGTAGTCCAGGGCGTAGCCGATGGTGTTGTCGGTGGCACCGAAGAGGTAGAGCATGGGCTCCTTGATACCCTGGAACACCAGGGTGAAGACCACCGACAGGATGACCAGCAGGGTGGCGCAGCTGCCCAGGATGGCGTTGGCGCCCTCCGGGTCGCCCGCCCCCATGCGCACCACCGCCCGGGACCCGCCGCCCATGCCCACCAGGGCCGAGAGGGCGGAGACGAACATGATGACGGGGAAGCAGATGCCCAGGCCGGTGAGGGCCAGATCGCCCACCCCTTGGATGTGGCCGATGTACATCCGGTCCACAATGTTATAGAGGGCGTTGACCAGCTGGGCCGTCACCGTGGGCACCGCCAGCCGCAGCAGCAGCTTCCCAACCGGGTCCCGGCCCAGATCATTTTCCCGTTTTGCCTTGCGCACCGCGCAGCAGCTCCTTTCCGTCTCTCCCGGCCCCGCCGGGTCAGTTGGGTTCCTCGTTCTCCAAAAAGTAGGTGGCCTCCATGTCGGCCACGCTCAGGGCGAAGGCCAGGGGGTACTGCTGGAAGGCCTGGCCCACCAGCCGCTTGTCCTCCTCCCCGGAAAAGCCCATGTGCCACCGGATGGCCATGGCCTCCTCCCGCCTGAGCTTCATGAAGCCGGAGATGATGTACACCGACTTCTCCCCGTGGCCGTAGGGCAGCTTGTCCTCATAATAAAAGGTGGGCACCGCCTGCCACTTGCCGTCGGGTCCCTTCACGTTCCGGGTGCCCTGGCGGTAACAGCCGATCTTGCACAGGTCGTGGAGCAGCGCCGCCACCGCCACACTCTCGGCGGGCACCTCCACCCCGTAGAGCTCCTGCACCCGCTCCCGGGCCAGGTACTCCGTGAGGCAGTGGTAGACGTTGACGCTGTGGTCGCACAGCCCCCCTTCATAGGCCCCGTGGTACCGGGCCGAGGCGGGGGAGGTGAAGAAGTCCGACTTGTTCTCCAGATAGTCCAGCAGGGCGTCGGCTCCCTCCCGGCGGATGTTGGCGGTATAGATCTCGATAAATTCTTCCTTGGCGGACATAAAATACCTCCTGAAAGCCTTAAACCAGGCCTGAAATCGTCTGGGCAGCCACGGCGAAGAGGGGCAGGGTGATGACCGAGAGCAGGGTGGTGAGGGTGACCAGCTGGGCGGCGGTGGCGGTGTCCCGGCCGAAGCGCTGGGCGAACATGCCGGTGGCTCCGGCGGTGGGCACGGCGCACAGAATGACGCAGGCGCAGTAGGACATGGCGGGCAGATGGAGGGGCAGCAGCAGCACCAGGGGGAGGAGGGGGGCAATGAGCAGCCGCACCGCCGCCGCGCCGTAGAGCTTCCGGCTGGTGAAGCTCACCTTCAGGTCGGCGCCCGCCATCTGGGCGCCGATGACCACCATGGCCAGAGGGGTATTGAGGTCGGCCATAAAGCTCACGGCGTTGTCCACCATGGCGGGGAGCCGCAGACCGGAAAAGAAGAGAAAGCCGCCGATGACGGTACCCACGGTAGCGGGATTGATGAGGATGGCCCGGGGACCCACCTTGCCGCCCATGGTCTTGGCGCCCTGGGTCCACAGCAGGAAGTTGAAGGCCACGGCGGAGACCACCCCGAAGATCAGGGCCTCCTGGCCCAGAATGGCGTAGACCAGGGGAAGGCCCATGAAGCCGTTGTTGCCATAGGTCATGCCGAAGCGGAGGGGAGCCTTCCGGTCGGGCTCCTCGTCCCGGAAGCACAGCTGGGCCACCGCCATCCCCAGCAGGGTGGAGGCGGCGTACACCACAAAAAAGACCCCCAGGGTCTCCACCATGCCGGGCACACGGTCCACCTCAAAGGCGTT
>CAUBHZ010000304.1 GCA_958435885.1 uncultured Intestinimonas sp.
GTGCGGCTTTACAGCCGCACGGGGAACGCTTTTTTCTTCTGCTGCCTGTGCCTTACTTCTTTGCAAAACGGCTATTGAAGAAGGCGGTGAAATCCGCCAGCTCCGCCTCCTGAGAGACGTAGACATACAGCTTTTCGTCCTCCAGCCAGTCGTAGGCGTTGATGGCGATGTAGCCATGCCGGTCGGGATAGATGACGAAGGCGTCGGTGGGGTACTTGTTCCGATAGGCCTTCAGGATCTCGGCCCGGCGGTACCAGGTGGGCTCGCCGCAGCCGGAGAGGTCGGGAACCGTGGGCACCACCACGATGGTCTCGCTGTCCTCATTCCAGCCCACGATGAGGTTGCCGATCTTGGTCTTGCTGCCGTGGACGAAGCCGTAGTTGAACCGGGATACGTCCTCGGTGTAGCCGAAGATCAGCCGGTAGTCCCCTCCGTTCTCCACCACCTGGTCAAAGAGGGTGCGCATCTTTTGGGCGTTGGCGTTGCTCTTCTCCATGTCGATCTCGGGTCCTTTGAACAGTTTTCCGAAAAATCCCATCGCAGTGTCCTCCCAGCGTCTGTTTATCTGTAAGCCGGGCGCCCGTTTCCGGACCAGCCCGCCGCTCACACAGAATAAAGATAAAATTTATATTTTGTATTTATTTAATGGAAAAGAAAGATCCGCCGGGATCAGGCCGCAGGCGTGATGGCAGACGGATCTGGGTATGCTTCTAGCGGGGCCTGTCCTCCCGCATGCCCTCCAGGCAGTCCACGATGGCGCCGATCTGGACGTCCGCCGCCGCGTCGGCGGCCTCGGGCACCAGCAGGGGGAGGGAGGACGGGATGGCCCGGCGGAGGACCATGACCGCCAGGCTCAGGTTGGTGAAGAGGGCCACCCGTTCGTGGTTAGGCCGGATACCGAAGCACTCCAGGAGACGGGCAAACAGCTGGAGCTGTTTCTCCCGAAAGTGCCGGTAGCTCTCCTCGGACAGTCGCCGGAACAGGAGCTGCTGCTCCTCGATGGTCATGACGGCGATGCCGTTGCGCTCTCCGTAGCAGCAGGCGTGGAGGAACCGATCCACCCCCTCCCGCCAGGTGAGGGCCGGGTCCTCCATCAGCTGTTGGGCGTAGGCCAGGACCCTGGGCTGCTGGTGGTACAGGGTCTCCACGATCAGGTCCTCCTTGCTGGGGAAAAAGGTGTAGAAGAAGGTGCGGGAGATGCCCACCGCCCGGTAGATCTGCTCCACCGTGGTGTGCTGGATGCCCTGCCGGGCCATGAGCGCCAGACCGGTGGTGACCAGGGCCTCCCGGATGTGCGCCCGCTCCTCCTCCGAATAGGCCACCTTGGGCATCCTCCCCACCTCCTTTTATAAAGATCATTTTTAAAATTTATCTTTATTTTACCACACAGGTGCCCACAGGGCAAGAGGGCGGTTTGCCCCCGGCTGCCTTTTGTGGTATCCTATGACTGGAATATTAACCAAAAAGGAGATCACCCATGGAATATCTGGAGATCGTCAAAGACCCGGCCGGCCACATGGGCCAGAACCGAAATCTGCCCCCGGACCTGAAAAGCAAGGCCCGGCAGCTGTGCTGGGAATTCAACCAGTCCCCGCCCGACGCCGCCGACCGGCGGCAGGAGATCCTGCGGGAGCTCTTCGGCACCTGCCACCCCCTGACCTTCATCGAGCCCACCTTCCGCTGCGACTTCGGCTTCAACATCCACACCCACGGCCTGGCCGTCATCAACTACAACTGCGTCATCCTGGACACCTCTCCCGTCCACATCGGGGCAGGTGCCTTCATCGCGCCGGGAGTTTGCCTGAGCTGCGCCGGCCACTCCATCGATCCGGAGCAGCGCTCGTCGGGCATCAGCACCTCCAAGCCCATCACCCTGGAGGAGGACGTGTGGATCGGCGCCAATTCCGTGGTCTGCGGCGGCGTCACCATCGGCAAGGGCTCGGTCATCGGCGCGGGCAGCGTAGTCACCCGGGACATTCCGGCGGGGGTGGTGGCCGCCGGGGTGCCCTGCCGCCCCATCCGGCCCATCACCGAAGAGGACAAAATTTCGCCGGAGCAGCTGGCCTTTTAAGGGGGTAAAGGGATATGATCCTCTATTTTTCCGGCACGGGCAACAGCCGTGCCTGCGCCCAGTGGCTGGCCGACACGCTGGGTGACGACTGCCGGGACGTCTTTTCCTTTATCCGGGACGGCATCGCGGGGGAGTTTGTCTCCCAGACCCCCTGGGTCTTTGTCTCCCCCACCTACAGCTGGCGGCTCCCCAGGGTATTCGCTGACGTTCTCCGCACCAGCCGCCTCTCCGGCGCCCGGGACGCCTACTTTGTCATGACCTGCGGCGAGGACATCGGCGCCGCCCCCCGGTACAACTGCGCCCTCTGCACCCGGCTGGGCCTGCGCTGCCGGGGGACTCTGCCGGTGGTCATGCCGGAGAACTATATCGCCATGTTCTCCGCCCCCACGCCGGAGGAGGCCCGCCCCATTCTGGCCGCCGCCCGTCCGACTTTGGAGCGGGCCGCCGCCTGTATCCGGCAGGGGAGCGACTTCCCCGAGGGGAAGGTGGGGACTCTGGACCGGCTGAAGTCCGGCCTGGTCAACGACCTTTTCTACCGCTTCCAGGTGAAGGACCGCCCCTTCACCGTCTCCGATGCCTGTATCTCCTGCGGCAAGTGTGAGCGGGACTGCCCCCTGGGCAACATCCGCCTGGAGGGCGGACGGCCGGTGTGGGGCGGGCGGTGCACCCACTGTATGGCCTGCATCTGCGGCTGCCCCACGGCGGCCATCGAATACGGAAAGGTCAGCCGGGGCAAGCCCCGGTACCAGTGTCCCCAGGACCCCTTTGGAGACTGAAGGTCACGGGAAGGAGCTGCCCGCGGGCAGCGTATATAGACAGAGAGAGGCCGGCGGGCGAGTGCCGGGCGGCGCGCGCGGGTTTTTTAGTTTGGGGGGGGGGGAGC
>CAUBHZ010000305.1 GCA_958435885.1 uncultured Intestinimonas sp.
TGAGTCCCGCCTTGGAAATTGATTAAATTTCGGTTAATTCGGGAAGGATGCACTTGCGCGGCTGTATTCCCCGGTATAGAATAAGGCCAGAAGCCCAAACCAAACTGAACAGGAGGTTTTTTCATGACTTCTTTTGACGACCTGAAGGCGAAAGCGCTGGATCTGGCGCAGGCGGGCGCGGCCAAGGCCAAGGAGCTCACCGATATCGCCAAGCTAAACATTGCCAACTCCGCTGAGGAGGACACCATCCGCAAGGCCTATATCGACCTGGGCAAGCTCTACTACGCCGAGCGGGGCATGGCTCCCGAGGGCGCCTATGTGACCCTGTGCGAGAAGATCACCGCCGCCAAGCAGCGCCTGGAGGAGAACAAGGCCAAGATCGCCGAGATCAAGCGGGCCGGCAACATCAACGACGACGATGTGTCCGCCTACACCTGTGATTGTGACTGCGGCTGCGGCTGTGAGGATGAGACCGTGGATGCCCCCGCCGAGGAGCCCATCGTGGTGGAACCCCTGGCCGACGAGAAGACCGACGACGACAACGTCTGAGTGAAAACGTAAAATGCCCGCCTCGTACGAGGCGGGCATTTTTATATGCAGTTTGTCACCGCCGCTGGGACAGCCACAGGCCCAGCAGGATGAGGGCGATGGCACCCAGGGCCTGGGGCCGGACGGGCTCACCCAGGATGAGGGCGGAGGCGATGAGGGTGATGACCGGAGTGAGGTAGATATAGACATTGGTGGCCACGGTGCCGATGAGGGCCATGGCCCGGTTCCAGCACACGAAGCACAGGGCGGAGGCGGCCAGACCCAGGTAGAGGATGTGGAAGATCATCATGGGCTGGTCAAAGAAGGGAGACAAAGAGAGGGAGGGGCGCAGGACGGGGAAGAGGGGAAGCATGGTGAGCAGGCCGTAGAAAAAGACCTTCCGGGTGGCCTGGAGCTGGGTGAGGCCCTGGCCGCCGGCGGCCTCCAGACACACCCCGTAGAGTCCCCAGGAGAGGGCGGCACCCAAGGTGAGCAGGTTCCCCAGGGGATTCAGATCCAGACCCTCTCCGCCGGCCAGGGAGATGAGGGCGATGCCGCTCATGGCGATGAGAAAGCCCAGAAAGAAGGTGGGCCGGGGCCGGCCCGTCCGGCGGAAGGCCCACAGCAGCAGGGCGGAAAACATGGGAGCCGCCGAGATGATGATGCCCACATTGGAGGCCAGTGTATACTCCAGAGCGGTGTTCTCCAGGATAAAGTAGAGGGTGAGGCCGGTGATGCCTGCGCCGAGGAAGGGCAGTTCCCCCCGCAGGCTCTTGGGCCGGATGGGGTGGGGGGAGAGGAGAAAGAGGACCACCCAGGCGATGACGAAGCGGAAGGTCATGATCTCCAGTGGGGTGAAGGCCGCCAGCAGCAGCTTGGAGGAGATGAAGGTGGTCCCCCAGACTACCGTGACGAAAAGGGCCATGCCGTGACCCAGCAGCCGGCCGGGAACGGGATCGGATCGGACCATGGGGAGCCTCCCTCTGCCGGCTGTGCCGGCGGTTTCTCAAAACGGTAAAAACCGTGCGGGAGGTGAGCCTCCCGCACGGTAGAGATCAGATGGAATTGTCAGAGATGGGGGTCGCCGCACTCACAGGATGCGGCGGGCGTAGACGTAGACGTTGGCGTAGTGGCCGGTGTTCATCTGGTCGATCTGGACCATGTAGCGGTTGGTGGAGGCGTGGATGAACTCACCGTTGCCGATGTAGATGCCCACGTGGGAGACGGGCTTGCTGGTGTTGTACTTGAAGAAGACCAGATCGCCGGGCTGCAGCTCATCGCGGCTGACGGAGACACCGTTCTGGAGCTGGTCGGTGGCGGTGCGGTTGAGGGAGTAGCCGAACTGGGCGTAGATGTACTTGGTGAAGCCGGAGCAGTCAAAGCTGCTGGGGCCGTTGCCGCCCAGGACGTAGGGGGTGCCCAGATACTGCTTGGCCAGGGCCACGATCTGCTCCCCCAGGGCGGAGGAGGTGCTGGTGGCGGGCTCGGTGGTGATGGTGATGTAATCGCTGCTGACGTAACCGGTGCAGCCGGCGTATGTAACCTTGTACCAGCCCTCATAGATGCCCTCCAGCTCCAGGACAGTGCCGCTGGGGATGGAGCACAGGGAGTCAAAGGAGGTGCTGGCGCCCGCCCGCATGTTCAGGGTGGAGCCGTCGGCGTCCACCTTGCCATAGCCCAGGTCGGTCTCAGCCTTGGTGGCCACGTCCAGGTACTCGCCGGACATGTAGCCTTCCACGGAGTTGTAATTGACCTTGTACCAGCCATTCTCGGCCTCCTCCAGCACCACTACGTTGGTGCCGCTGGAAGCGGTGGCCAGGATCTCGCCCTCGGCGGCGGGAGTGGAGCGGAGCCGAAGCGCGTCGGCCGTGACGGTGCCGGCACCCAGGGTGGCGGCGGAGGCACCGATGGTGCACAGGGCGGTGAGAACGGTGCCCAGCAGGGCGACGCGCAGCAGGCGAGACGACTGTATCATTGGTATGACCCCTCCATCAAGAATCTCTTTGGTGCGGATGACGTACGGCTTGTGTTACTTGTTGGCCAGGGAGCGGGCCAGCCAGACGGCGGCCACGTCCATAGCGGCGTACAGACTGTCCTTCTCGGTCTTCTTGACCACCCGGTCCCGGCTCTTGAGGTCGGGGTCGGTGAGCTGGAGCTGAACGGCCACCCGGGTGGCCACGTCCAGATCGTCCACCTTTTTGGTCTCCATCACCTGGAGCATGATGATGTATTTGTCGGCCATGCTACCGTAGTAGATCAGGTTGTCCTTGCGGCGCAGGGGGTGACCCTTGTAGGTCAGGGGGATCTTTTCTTCGGGCATGATGTGCCTCCTAAGGATTTCTTAAAAATTGTAACCAAATTGTAACACACTGTCACCGCCTCGTC
>CAUBHZ010000306.1 GCA_958435885.1 uncultured Intestinimonas sp.
CATCCTGGGATGCGCCCGCCGTTGGGCTCTTTTTATACGGGGCTGCTCAGCCCTGCTGCTGGGCGGCCTCCCGGGCGGCGATGTCAGCCTGGGCCTTGGCCTCCAGCCCGGCAGCATCCTCCTTGGGCACCTCACGGATGAGGATGAAGGGGGTGAGCTGCCGCACCTGACCGGCGGGGTTGTCGCCGATGAGCTTTGCGAGTTTCTCGTCGGGCCAGTCCTTCAGGGCGGAGCACTTGCCCAGGATCTCCTGGGCCAGGGCGTTGGCGTCCACGATCATGGAGACCACGCCGGTGTCCTTCAGGACCTTCTCGCACACCCCGTCGGGGTCGGCGGGGATGCGGATGCCCATCTCGGCATATTCCTCGATGTCGTGGCCGAAGAAGCCGTCCAGGCCGTAAACCTCGTCGCCGGCGATCTTGTAGAAGGTGCCGTGGACGCCCCGGAGCTTGTCGATGGCGGCCCGGAAGGCGGCCCACAGGATCTTGGGGGCGCCGCACTGGTTGATGGCGAACTGCATCTTGTAGGGCACGCCGGCGCCGGGACCGGCGGCGGTCTGGGCCACGCAGCGGCACAGGATGTTGGCCAGCAGGCCGGGCTTCACGTCCTCGGCGTAGACCACCCGCTTCTGGCACAGGGCCACGATCTTCTCACTGACAGAGACGATGTCGCCGGGCTGCCACACCGGCACCACGTACTGCCGCACCAGGGCGTCGTAGTCGTCGCCCACGTTGACGAAGGGGATCTGGATGGCGTGACGGGCATAGGTCTTGCCGTCCACCTCGATGATGAGCTTTTTTGTGGCGTTGACGTAAAAATCTTTCGCTTCCATAGCCGCTCCTTTTTCCACTATCTTTCCCGGAGGAGGACCCTCCGCTGCTTCCATCAGAGCCGGGCTCTGCCCGGCGGCACGGTAAAAGTATAGCCGTTTCCCGGGAAAAATCAACCCTTCCCGGTCCATTTTTCCCCAAAATGGGGGAATAAACGGGGAGGCGCCGGGACACACTAGGCCAGAAAGGAGGGAGGACGGTGTTCGGACGGAAAAAAGGGGAGAAGGAGCCGGTGCCGCCCCACCCCCGGCAGGAGCCCCGGATCGAGGGTCCCCTGACGGCGGAGAATCTGGAGCGGGTCTTTACGAACTGCGTGGACTTCGCCAAGCGGACGGTGGCCCTGGGGGGCGACCCGGCCCGGACGGCCACCTTGTGCTATCTCTCCGGCATGGTGAAGATGGAGCGCATCAGCGACTACATCCTCCGGCCTTTAGCCCAGGACGGGGCGCTGGGGCAGTGCGACGAGGCCCAGGCGGTGGAACGCATCCGGGCCGGTGCCCTCTACAACCTCATCGTGGAGGAGCGGACCACCGCCGACCAGGGGGTCTTCGACCTCATTAACGGCTGGTGCCTTCTCTTTTTCCCCAAAACGGGGAAGGTGCTCTCCTTCCTGGTCCAGACCGAGGAGAAGCGGTCCATTTCCCCCTCGGAGAACGAGCCGCCCTTGAAGGGACCCCGGGACGCCTTTGTGGAGTCCATCCGCACCAACACCTCCATCCTCCGCCGCCGGGTGCGGACCCCGGCCCTGCGCATCCAGGAGCAGCTGGTGGGGCGGCAGACGGTGACCCCGGTGGAC
Organism: uncultured Intestinimonas sp.; assembly: GCA_958435885.1. Next base: position 1,627 of record CAUBHZ010000306.1, read on the forward strand.
CTGGTGTGGATCGAGGGCATCGCCCACCCGGAGACGGTGGCGGCGGTGGAGGGGCGGCTGGCCGCCATGGACATCGACGGCCTCATCTCCCCGGCCAGCCTGGAGGAGTATCTGGCCGGCGACCTGCGCACCGCCTTTCCCACCATCCTCTCTACCGAGCGGCCCGACCGCTTCTCCAGCGGCATCCTGGAGGGCAGGGTGGGGGTGCTGGTGGACGGCCTGCCCATGGGCTGGCTGCTGCCCGCCGGGCTCAGCCAGTTCTTCCGCACCCCCCAGGACAAGGCCCTGAGCTGGATGGCCGCCTCGGCCCTGCTGGTGCTCCGGTACCTGTGCATGCTCACCACCCTCTTTCTCCCCGCACTCTATATCGCCGCCGTCACCTTCCACCTGGAGCTGCTGCCCACCCGGCTGGCCCTGGCCATCGTGGCCGCCAAGCAGGACGTGCCCTTCACCACCATCTTCGAGGTGCTCATGATGCTGGTGGCCTTCGAGGTCATCCAGGAGGCCGGGCTGCGGCTGCCCAGCTCCATCGGCCAGACCGTCTCCATCCTGGGCGGCCTGGTGGTGGGCTCCGCCGCCGTGGAGGCCCGCATCGTCTCCCCGGTGGTCCTCATCGTGGTGGCCGCCGCCGGTATCGCCGGCTACACCATGCCCTCCCAGGACTTCGCCGCCGCCCTGCGGCTGTGGCGCTTCGGCTTCGCCGCCTTGGCGGCGGTGGCCGGCATGTTCGGCGTGGCCATGGGAGGACTCCTCCTCATCTGCCACCTCTCCTCCCTGGAGTCCTTCGGCGTGGCCTACCTTTCGCCCTTCGTGGCCAACAGCGGAGAGCGGCATGCCGTCTACGCCGTCCTCCGGCGGCCCCTGCCCTTCGTCAAGCTCCGGGAGGCCGCCCTCCGTACCCGCAACCGCCGCAACCAAGGTACTTTTTCTTAAAAGAAAAAGTACCCAAAAAGAACTTTGGGCCCGTAGCCTGGCACCGGACCGGACCGGGCGGCCACAGGCCGCCCCTACGCTACTCCGCAGAGTGGCTTGGCGCGTCTGGGAAGCTGCGCCCCACAATCGAAGTAATACCAGGCAGCGCCACCACGTCCCGACGCCCACCCACGCAGGCGGCGAAAAAATTGGGGATAGAACCACAGCTTTTCTCTGTTCCACCGGCGGAGTCACCTGTGGACGGTGCTGGTGCACAATGGGGGCGTAAAGACGGGCCGCCGGATTCCTATTTGGGACCACTCAACCCACACGGGAGCCCCTTTTTCTTTGGATTCCAAAAACCGTTCTTTT
>CAUBHZ010000307.1 GCA_958435885.1 uncultured Intestinimonas sp.
CCCCGTGGCGGCGGCGATGAATGCCACGGCCCGGGTGCTGGTAAAGAGAACGGCCGGGAGCGACATCAACGAGCATGTTTTGTCAGACGATTGGGGGATCTAGCATGAGAGAAAGATGGAAGCGAGCGGCGGCTGTGGCCGGTCGGGGGCTGGCGTTGTATCTGGACGACCTTCTGCTCCTGGCGGGGGGCGGGTGCTTTGTCCGGGCGGCCTGGGAGGCCTGGGGACAGCCGGCGGCACTGGCGGTGGCCGGGGTCTGCCTGGTGGCCTATGCCCTGGTCATTGCCCGTTCCAGGGGAGGTGGGCGCACTTGATTTTATCCAAGTCCATAGGCCGGCCCCGGGCTTCGGTCGAGGAGCGGGTCCTCACCTGGGAGGAGGTGCAGATGGCCCTTCGCAGCGCCTTCTACTCCGGCGAGGAGCCGGACACCGGTCGGCACGGCGCCGAGCGGCTGTCGCCGGTGGCGGCGGCTCACCGCATCCTCACCAACTCCTTCGGACTGATCCCCTTTGGCGTATACCGCAAGGAGGGGGAGGAGCGGGTGCCGGTAGACGATCCGGTAATGAATCGGGTGCTGAAGGTACGGCCAAACGACTACATGTCCCCCTTCATGCTGCGGAAGATCGCCATGTCCAACGCTTTCTGGCACGGCTTTGGGGCGGTGTGGAACCGGCGGGACTCCGGTGGTCGGGTGGTGGAACGCATCCCTTTGCCTACCGACTGCTGCGCCGTTCAGAAGGACCAGGAGTCGGGACAGTACTGGTATGACTACAACGTGGATGGGGTGCGGCGGACTTTCTCCAACTACGAGCTTTCCTTCCTCTACTTCGAGACCTATGACGGCCTGCGGGGCCGGGGCCTGCTTGACCTGGCCCGGGAGGCCATCTCCCTGGACGCCATGACTCAGCGGTATGGGAAGAAGTTCTACCAGAACGGAGCCCGACTGTCCGGCATCCTTGAGGTGGAGACCGACGCCAAACCAGAAACCCGCCAGAAGCTAAAAAAGGAGTTCCAGTCATACGCAGCCGACGACGCCTTTGCCGTGGCGGTGATTGACCACGGGATGAAGTTTACGCCCCTGGGGGTCAAACAGAGCGACGCGCAGTTCATCGAAACCCGGGAGTTTTCCGTGGAGGAGATCAGCCGCTTCACCGGCATCCCCAAGCATATGCTCCAGACCGGTAAGGAGAGCTACGACAGCAACGCCCAGCAGCGGCTCAACTACGTCACCGACACCCTCTTGCCCTACGTGGTGCAGTGGGAGAGCGAGGACACCTATAAGCTGCCCACGCCCCAGGAGCGGGATGCGGGGGTCTATGTCCACGGGAATGTGGAGGCGCTGCTGCGGGCCGATCCCACCACCCGAGCGAATTTTTATCAGAAGATGATCCAGAATTCCGTATTCAACCCTGACGAGTGCCGGGCCAAGGAGGAGAAGAACCCCATTCCGGGCGGATGGGGCAAACGCTTCCTGGTGACCAAAAATCTGGGCTCCCTGGAGTCCGTATTGAAAGGAGAAGATGGGAATGCCTGATATCGAACTGCGTGGAGAGCTGTGGGACAACGACAGCGCCGACGTGCTCCGATTTTGGGGCTGGCGGGATATCACGGCCCCTATGGACATCCAGGCCGCCCTGGATGCGGCTGGGGGCGAGGATGTGACAGTGCTGGTCAACTCCCCTGGCGGGGATATGGCGGTGGGATTGGAGATCCGGTCCATGCTCCGGCGGTACCGGGGACAGACCACGGCCCTCTTTCAGGGCTTGGGAGCCAGCGCAGCCACCCTGGCGGCCGCCGGCTGCCGGACCATTCAGAGCGAGCCAGGGGCCCTGCTGTGCTACCACAACCCCGCCGGGAGCGCCGAGGGGGACCACCGGGCCATGTACCGCTCCGCCGAGGGCCTGCTCAATGCCCGGGACTGCATCCTGGAGGTCTACACCGCCCGAAGCGGCGCAAAGACCCGTGCGGAACTCATTGACCTCATGGACAAAGATATCTGGATCACCCCTACCCAAGCCCGGGAATACGGACTTATCGATGAAATCGTGGGGGAGCCGGGGGTGGAGGAGGCCCCTGCCGCCTTCGTGGCGGCTGCCGGCCGTCGGCTGCGGATCACCGCCGCCATGCGGGAGGGGTACCAGGCACACCTGGCGGAGGCGTGGGCCAAGACGGCCCGGAAGGAACAGGCGGAGCGCACCCTGGCACGGCTCAAGGTGCTCGCAAATTATTGACAGATAGGAAAGGAGAAACACATGGACTACATGGAGAAGATCACCGCTCTCCGGGCCCAGAAAAAGGACCTGAAAAACCAGGCCGGTGCCCTGGTGGAGGAGGGGAAGATCGACGAGGCGACTGCCCTGGCCGACCAGATGGAGGCTATCAATAAGCAGATCGCCGGGCTGGAAGCCCTGGCCAAGGCCAGCCATGAGGAAGCCGAGCCCGTCTATGACGGTGTGCTGCACGATGGTGCGGGCAAGCCTATGGACAGCGGGAAGGCTGCCCCCAAGCCCTTCGCCTCCCTGGGAGAGCAGCTGAAGGCCATCTTTGACTTCCGCAAAAACCATGTGGAGGACAAGCGCCTCCAGCAGGTGAACAACGCCGCCCTGGGTGCCAACGAGGGCACCGGCGCCGATGGCGGTTTCCTCATCCAGACGGATTTCGCCGGGCAGATCCTGGAGAGCGCGGTGCGGCAGAGCCCCCTGCTCAACCGTCTGGACCGCCAGACCTGTTCCAGCGCGGCCAACGCCATGCGGTGGCTGAGCGTGGATGAGACCGACGTGAGCAAGTCGGTGTTCGGTGGGGTGCAGATGTACTGGGCCAGCGAGGCGGGTACCGTGGCAGCCAGCCGGCCCCAGTTCCGGGAGATGAAGATGGACCTGGAGAAGATGATGGGCT
>CAUBHZ010000308.1 GCA_958435885.1 uncultured Intestinimonas sp.
CGCCGTCCACGTCGCAGACGGCAAACTGGTTCTCCGCCATGGCCTCCCGCTCCGCCACCGTGCCGATGTAATCCCCCGGGTCGTTGAGGTCGTCCGGCAGACGGTTTTCGTCCAGCAGAGTTTTTAGTACCTGGGCGTAGAGAGATCGAACGTCCTGATTGTCCGCCGTCAGCGGGGCGGTCTGGAGTTCTGTCACCGCTGTCGGGGCGGATGGGGATGGAGCGGGAGCGGTGCGGCAGGCCACCAGGGAGCCGAGCATGCTCACCAGCAGCAGGGTGCACACCAGGGGAAGGCCGCCCCGCCGGCGGGGGGCGGCGAAGAGGTCCTCCAGCCGGCGGCGGAGGGCCCGGCGGCCGGTGCGGAGCTCGGTGGAGAAATAGGTCTTGGGGAGGTTCATGTCAGCGCTCCTTTGTAAGTCAGAAGGATATTCACTCTGCCGCCGGGGAGGCCAGGGGCGTGAGCAGACGGTCGCCCCAGTCCACCACCGTCCAGGTCTCCCCCTGCCTCAGCAGGAGGATGGGCCAGTCGTGGTACAGCGCCTCGTTGAGCGGCATGTCCTGAGGGGTCCAGTCGCAGAAGAGGGGCATCACGTCCTCCCGGGCCGCCTCATAGCCGGTTGAAAGGAGATATTCCTCCCGGCGCCGGCCGGCGTCCACCGGGTCAAACCAGATCTTGTGGGGGAAGCGGGTGAAATCCCAGGCAAAGTCGTTCATGGCATCCCGCAGGGCCGCCCGGATGTCCTCCAGCTCGAAGCCCCAGAAGGGGAGGTCGGTGTCGGGGAGGGGTTCCTCCTCCAGGGGGTAATAGCGCCGGTGGTTCAGCCGCCAGGCCGCCCGCTCAGTGTCGGCGTCGGTGGAGCTCCCCAACAGGAAGGTGAGGGTGGGGTCCGGATTGCCGGTGGGATAGCACAGGTAGATGTGGAGCCCCTCCGGGCTCTCCGTCTGACCGTTGGTACCCGGGTCCTCATAGGTGTAGGTCAGGGCCCAGGCCTCCACGGTGCGGCCGGTGTCGGAGTAGTCGTAGGTGCCGGCCGGGGTGAGGGCGGTGATCTGAAAGTCGGCGTTGCCGGCGACCTCTGCCGGGACCACCTGAGACACGTAAGCACGTGCCATACCCGCCGCCGGATTTTCCTCCCGGAAGAGCTTGGTGTCCGCGTAGAACCACTGGGGCTCCGTCCCCAGGGCGGTGGCGGGGTCCCAGTCGCCTCGGATGTAGAGGTCCAGTCCTCCCAGGGTGATGACCCCCTTCCGGTCGGCCCAGTAGCTCTCGTAGTCCGGGCTCCCGGGGGCTGCCGGCCAGGTCCAGGTCCATGTTCCGTCGGCGTACACCACCTCGCCGCCGCCGCAGGTGTCCACGCCCTGATAGGTGGTGACGGTGGTGCACAGCACGTGGAGACCGTCGTCAGAGGACCAGGAGAGGGCGTCGCACTGGTCGCCGGAGAGGAAGACCGGTGTCCCGGTCAGCGCTCCGGTGGTCCCGTCGGCGGCCACGAGCAGGAGATTCCCCAGACCGGCGGCGTGAGGGCCGCCGTCGTAGGAGAAGGCGCAGACTGTGTCTCCGCCCGATGTGGTCTCCCACAGCAGCGTCCAGGACTCCCGTTCATCCCGGTAGTCCAGGACCTGGTCCAGGGTGGCGCTGGCCAGGGTGTCGGGGTCGGGCTGCGCGGGTTCCTGCTGGCAGGACACCAGGGCACCCAGACAGGCGGTGAGGCACAGGGCCAAAGCCAGCAGCCACCCGGTCCGGCCTCTGGCGGGGGTGAACAGGTCGCCCAGCCGGGCCTTCAGCAGGCGTTTCCCGCCCCGCAGCTCGGTGGAAAAGACGGTGTGCGGGGCCTTCATTCCCGTCCCTCCTTCAGCTCGTCCAGGTAGCGCTGGAGCTCCTCCACCTCGGCGTCGTCCAGATCGCCGCCCCGGGCCAGGGAGGCCACGAAGCGTTTTAAGGACCTGCCAAAGACCTTGTCCAGCACGGCGCTGCTTTCGAAGGAGAGGTAGTCGGCCTGGGACACCAGGGGGGTGTACCAGTTGGCTTTGCCCCGCTTCTCGCAGGAGACAAAGCCCTTTTCCGCCAGCCGGGAGAGATAGGTGTTGATGGTGTTGGCGGCCCAGCCCCGGTCCCGCAGGGCCTCCTCCAGGTCGGAGCGGGCGGCGCCCCCCTCCCGGTCCCACAGGGCCTTCATGACCTCCAGCTCGGTATCGGGCAGACGTTTCATAGGCTGCCTCCTTTCTACTTCATTTGTAGTGGTTCCATCTATATACTACATTTGAAGTGGATTGGAGTCAAGTTACAGTGTGGTGACAAAAAACCGCCGCCCCTCCGGGGTGGGAGAGGCGGCGGTGTTCCGGTGCTTTCAGGATTTGGCGGAGAGGGCGGCGTCCACAGGCGACAGGCCGGCCCGGGCGATGCCCCGGCGGAGCCAGTTGCCCCGGGCGTAGTAGATGATATAGAGGATGGAGGTGACGATCCAGCTGATGGGGTAGCTCACCAGCACGGTCTCCAGCACGGGGAAGTGGGGGAGGACCAGCAGCACCCACAGCACCCGCAGCACGCACACGCCGCTGCAGGTGAGGAGCATGGGCTTGAGGGAGTCGCCGGTGCCCCGGACGGCGCCGGAGAAGATCTCGATGCACACAAAGGTGGCGTAGAAGGGGGCGGTGAACCACATGACGTGATGGCCCAGCTCGATGACGGCGGTGTCGTTGGTGAAGAGCCGCAGCAGGGCGGGGGCGGCGCCGCAGAAGAGAAGGCTGATGACGGCGGTGACCGAGAAGGTGACGGCCAGGCAGACCAGCACACCCTTCTTGACCCGGTCGTACTTCCGGGCGCCGAAGTTCTGGCTCACAAAGGTGGTGATGGACACGCCGAAGGCGCCGCTCACCAGCCAGTAGAAGGAG
>CAUBHZ010000309.1 GCA_958435885.1 uncultured Intestinimonas sp.
TGTTCAGGCTCAGTCCACGTCCCACTCCAGCACGGTGCCGGTGGCGGCGTCGATCTCAAAGTCGTACTCGGTGTAACCCACCCGGTACTCGCCCTCGTACTTGGCCCGGCCGTCGTCCCAGTCCAGCTTGAACTCCCGGAAGGTGCCGGAGGTGGAGCCGGCCCGGTCCTGGACAATGGCCTTGGCCTTGCTCTCGCCGATCAGGTCGTCCCGGCTGGTGGAGGGGGCGTAGTACTCGGCGTCGTAGTCATAGCTGCGGATGTCGCCGGTGAGGGCGTCGATCTCGTAGTCGTACTCCTTGCCGTTGGTGTAGAACTCCACCTCGTACTCGGCCCGGCCGTCGTCCCAGTCCAGCTTGGCCCGGACGAAGGTCACCTGGCTGCTGGAGAGACCGGCGTGGTCCAGGGCGATCTCCTTGGCCTTGGCCTCGCCGATGTAGTCACCGTCGTCGGCGGAGGGTCTGGAGGTGGTGGAGGTGGTCTTGTCGGTGAGGGTGACGGTGCGGGTGCTGCCGTTCCAGCTCACGTCCATGTCCAGGGCGTTGGCCACGGCCCGGACGGGGAGGTAGGTGGTGCCGTCGATGGTGAAGGGCTCCACCACATCGCCGTCGCCGTCCCGGGGAGTGACGGTCTTGCCGTTGACCACCAGCTTGATGTCGGAGTAGTCCACCCGGACATTACGGCTGCCGGTGGCGGCCAGGGCGGGCACGGCCAGAGCGGCCACGGCGGTCACCAGCAGGGCACCGGCCAGCATATCTTTCCATCTTCTCTGATTCTTCATTGTCGTTTCCTCCTTGTGAAATAGAATTTGTTTTTATTGACGCTCCGGGGACCGTCCGGTCCGCCGGTTCTCGTCCCTTTCTGCCTCTATAACGGACGGGGCGCCGGTTTTATCGCAGGGGCACAAAAATTTTTTGAAAAAATTTTGGAAGCGGTTTGGAGGATGTCCCATGGGTCTGTCTTCGGCCCGGAATGACGGGACCGCGACGTGGTCTGGCGCGTCTGGGAAGCCGCGCCCTACGACAAAAAACGGGACCCGTCCGGATGGACGGGTCCCGTCGGTATCTGCTCTTTAGAAGTCGGCGCTGCCCACCGTTCTGGGATGAGGCAGGACGTCGCGGATGTTGCCCACACCGGTGAGGTACATGACCATCCGCTCGAAGCCCAGGCCGAAGCCGGCGTGCTTGCACCCGCCGTAGCGGCGCAGGTCCAGGTACCACCAGTAGTCCTTGGGGTCCATGCCCAGCTCCTGGATGCGGTTCTCCAGCACGTCCAGCCGCTCCTCACGCTGGGAGCCGCCGATGATCTCGCCGATGCCGGGCACCAGGCAGTCGCAGGCGGCCACGGTCTTGCCGTCGTCGTTGAGGCGCATATAGAACGCCTTGATGTCCTTGGGGTAGTCGGTGACGAACACGGGCTTTTTGAAGATCTGCTCGGTGAGGTAGCGCTCATGCTCGGTCTGGAGGTCGGTGCCCCACTCCACCTTGTAGTCGAACTTGTCGTTGTTCTCTTTGAGCAGCTCCACCGCCTCGGTGTAGCTCACACGGCCGAAGTCGGAGGAGGCCACATGCTCCAGCCGCTCCTTGAGGCCCTTGTCCACGAAGGAGTTGAAGAAGTTGATCTCGTCGGGGCACTTCTCCATGACGGTGCGGATGATGTGCTTGATCATGGCCTCGGCCACGTCCATGTCGCCCTTGAGGTCGCAGAAGGCCATCTCCGGCTCGATCATCCAGAACTCGGCGGCGTGGCGCTGGGTGTTGGAGTTCTCCGCCCGGAAGGTGGGGCCGAAGGTGTACACGTCGCCGAAGGCCATGGCGAAGTTCTCGGCGTTGAGCTGGCCGGACACGGTGAGGTTGGCGCTCTTGCCGAAGAAGTCCTGGCTGTAATCCACGGTGCCGTCGGGATTCTTGGGCACGTTGGCCAGGTCCAGGGTGGTCACCCGGAACATCTCACCGGCGCCCTCGCAGTCGGAGGCGGTGATGATGGGGGTGTGGACGTACACGAAGCCACGGCTCTGGAAGAAGGTGTGGATGGCATAGGCGGCCACGCTCCGCACCCGGAAGGTGGCGGAGAGCAGGTTGGTCCGGGGACGCAGGTGCTGGATGGTCCGCAGGTACTCCACGGTGTGGCGCTTCTTCTGCAGGGGGTAGTCGGGGGTGGAGGGGCCCTCCACGGCGATGGAGGCGGCCTTGATCTCCAGGGGCTGCTTGGCCTCCGGGGTCAGGACCACGGTGCCGGTGACCGACAGGGCGGCGCCCACGTTCTGCCCGGCGATCTCCTTGTAGTTGGCCAGGGAGTTGGCGTCCATGACCACCTGTAAGTTCTTGAAGCAGGAGCCGTCGTTGAGCTCGATGAAGCCGAAGGTCTTCATGTCGCGGATGGTGCGGGCCCAGCCGCAGACCGTGACCTCCTGACCCCCGAAGCGCTCCTGGTCGGCGAAAATCTGTGCGATCTTTGTGCGTTCCATTGGGTTGATTCCCCTCTCAGCGTCATTAGTGGTGTTACACAGTGTCCTATATTATAACCCCTGGGGAGAAAAGCCGCAAGTGCGCCGGCCGTTTTCGGCGCTCAAAACCCGTAGAAAAGTCCGCCTCCGGTGGCCGGGAGCCAAGACAAAAGGCAGCTACTTTTGCAGCTGCCCCTTATCGGCCATGTATTTGTGTTGGAAAAACCGCCAGACCGGCCTTCTGGCCGGCGGTGCGTCAGCGCCGTACAAGCGTTTTGCGCCGCGGGCGCAAAACCTTGGCGCAGGCGGAATTCACTTCCGCCGAGCATGTGCAGTGCCGAAGGGTGGAGGCCGCCTCCGGCGGCCGGAACCCAAAAAAGAAGGACATCTGCCAAAAGCAGATGTCTCTCTTTTTGGGAACATCACAACAGTATAGATGC
>CAUBHZ010000310.1 GCA_958435885.1 uncultured Intestinimonas sp.
CCCCCAGTTCCAGGTAGGTCTGGGCCTCCTCCAGGGTGCGGATGCCGCCGGCCGCCTTGATCCTCACATCGGGGCTGCAGTGCTCCCGGAACAGCTTCACATCCTCATAGGTAGCGCCGCCGGTAGAGAAGCCAGTGGAGGTCTTGATAAAGTCTGCTCCGGACATGGAGACGATACGGCACATGGCCTGCTTCTCCTCACAGGTCAGCAGGCAGGCCTCCACGATGACCTTCAGGATACGTCCCTTACAGGATGCTTTGACCGCCTTGATCTCCTCCAGCACCCCCTCCCAGTCGCCGCTCTTCACCAGGCCCAGATCAGCCACCATGTCGATCTCGTCCGCTCCCCCGCGGATGGCGTCCTCGGTCTCGAACACCTTGACCTCAGGAGTGGAGTAGCCGTTGGGGAAACCCACCACGGTGCATATCTTCAGCTGATTGCCCACATAGGCGGCGGCCCGCTTCACATAGCGGGGCGGGATGCAGACGGAGGCAGTGCGGCAGGTGAGGCCTTCGTCACAGACCGTCTTGACCTGGTCCCAGGTGGCGGTGGGGGTCAGAAGTGTGTGATCCACGTGGCGAAGCAGTTCGCTGTAATCCATATTCTATGATCTCCTTCCTGTATGGGGCGCAGAGATACCCATTTTCGGCTGTTTTCTCTCTATTTTACCCTATGGCGCGGCGATTGTCCAGCCCCGGGGCCGGTCATTCAGAAAGAAGGGGCCGGAGGATCTCCTCCGGCCCTTATTTGCGCCTGTACAGTCTATGAGGCGCCAACTGAAAAGATTCCTGGCCGCTGACGCCGTTACAGAGCCGCCTTCAGTGACTCTGCCCGGTCGGTCTTCTCCCAGGACAGGTCCAGGTCGTCCCGCCCAAAGTGCCCATAGGCCGCCAGCTGGCGGTAGATGGGGCGGCGCAGCCCCAGATCCCGGATGATGGCAGCCGGACGCAGGTCAAAGACTTGTTCCACTGCGTCGGAGAGCTGTTCGTCCGGCACCGTTCCGGTGCCGAAGGTATCCACGCGGACGGAGACGGGGCGGGCCACACCAATGGCATAAGCCAGCTGGACCTGGCAGCGCCGGGCCAGCCCGGCGGCCACCACGTTCTTCGCCACCCAGCGGGCGGCATAGGCGGCCGACCGGTCCACCTTAGTGGGGTCCTTGCCGGAGAAAGCGCCGCCTCCGTGGGGAGCACTGCCGCCGTAGGTGTCCACGATGATCTTCCGCCCGGTGAGGCCGGAGTCTCCCTGAGGACCGCCGATGACGAACCGGCCGGTGGGGTTGACGTAGATCTTGGTCTGATCGTCCAGCAGCTCGGCAGGGATGATGGGCTTGATGACCAGCTGGATCATATCCTGCCGGATCTGGTCCAGGGACGCCTCCGGCCCGTGCTGGGTGGAGACCACCACCGCGTCCACCCGCAGGGGGCGGTTCTCTCCGTCATACTCCACCGTGACTTGGGTCTTGCCATCAGGGCGCAGGTAGTCCACCAGTCCCTCCTTGCGGACCTGGGTCAGGCGGCGGGCCAGCCGCTGGGCCAGAGAGATGGGCAGCGGCATCAGCTCGGGGGTCTCGTCGCAGGCGTAGCCGAACATCATGCCCTGGTCCCCAGCCCCGTTGTCCAGGCCGTCGTCCTGGGTGCCCTCCTTGGCCTCCAGACACTTGTCCACGCCCATGGCGATGTCGGGAGACTGCTCATCGATGGAGGTGACCACCGCGCATGTGTCACATTCATAGCCGAACTTGGCCCGGTCCTAGCCGATCTCCGTCTCAACCTGGCGGGCGATCGTTGGGATGTCCACATAACAGGAGGTAGTGATCTCCCCCATCACGTGGATCAGGCCGGTGGACGCCGTGGTCTCACAGGCCACCCGGGCGTCCGGGTCCTGGGCCAGGATGGCGTCCAGTACCGCATCTGAGATCTGGTCGCAGATCTTGTCAGGATGGCCCTCGGTCACTGATTCAGAGGTAAACAGTCGCTTTGCCATAATATTTCGTCCTTTCTTCTGTCGGGGGGATGAAAAACGCTCCGCCGAGGCGGAGCGTCAGAGTCCATGCACCCTCATCTTTCGATACACTACCGCCGGATTTGGCACCTTGCGGAACGCAGGTTGCCGGGCTTCATCGGGCCGTTCCCTCCACCACTCTTGATAAGGCTATTCAGTTTGCAAAAATCATTCTATCAGATTTTGTAGATTTGTCAACGGAAAGATCAAGATCCGCCGCAGTTTTTTACAGTGTCTTTGCCAGCTCGGAGATGATGTCCACGCACCGCTGGATGCCGATGATTCCGCTGTCCAGAGAGAGGTGGTAGTTCTGAGACATGCCCCAATCCCCGTCGGTATAGTGCTTGTAGTAGACGCGGCGCCTCTTGTCCTTCTCCTCCAGGCGTTTTTCTGGGCTCTTCTCGCTGGAGCCGTACAGGCGCACGATACGGTCCGCCCGGGCCGCCATAGAGGCGTGAATGAATACGTTGAGACAATCCTCCCGTTCCCGCAGGATATAATCGGCACACCGGCCCACGATGACGCAGGGCTCTTTTTCCGCAAGGCTCCGAATGACCCTGCACTGAATGGCCCAAAGAAAATCATTGGCGGACATTCCCTCCATGGCTCCCTGGGACCCCCGGGCAGCAAAACCAAAAGAGAGCCAGTTTTTGGAGGGGGCATACTCGCCAGCCTGTTCAATGTACTTCTCATCAAAGCCGGTCTCCACCGCGACCTGGCGGACCAGCTCCTTGTCATAATAAGAATATCCCAGCTTCTGTGCCACCTCCTTGCCGATGGTGCGCCCGCCGCTGCCAAACTCACGGCTGATCGTAATGATTCGTTTGCTCATACTATCGTCCTCCTACAACACCAGATCTTGAGACTATTGG
>CAUBHZ010000311.1 GCA_958435885.1 uncultured Intestinimonas sp.
CCCTTCTTCAGCTACGGCGGCTCCTCCATCATCACCCTCTACGCCTGCATGGGCATCGTCTCCGGCATCAAGATGCGCTCCCTGCCCAGCTGGCTCCGGGACCGCAGTCAGCTGGAGTGAGAAAAAGGGCCTTTCTTCCTGCCGGACTGGAATAATCTCACGGCAAGCGTCCAAACTAAGACCACACCCTGACCCTGTGTCATTGAAGGAGGTCTTCGTTTTGAACTGTCCCCGTTCCCTGCGCCGGGGGGTGCTGCTGCTCCTGATGGCCACCCTCTCCGTGCTCATGGTCCTGCCCGTCTCCGCCCAGCTGCTCAGCCCCGAGGCAGAGGCTCCCGCCGTGGCCACCTTTGCCAAAAACGGCACCCCTCAGGAGGTCTTCACCTTCTCCGCCGACGATTTTCTGGTGGAGAACAGCGAGGAGGCCCTGGACTCCATCGTGCTCACCGCCCTGCCCGACTCCAACGCCGGCGTGCTCACCCTGGGCGGCATCGATCTGGCCGTAGGTGAGGCCGTGTCCATGGAGGCTGTCTCCGGCATGGCCTTCACCCCCAACGCCTCCCCCACCGCCGCCACCACCAGCTTTTCCTTCACCCCCGTCTTCGCCGATGGCTCCGCCGGGGAGGACGTGACGGTGGACCTCTACCTGCTCACCGCCGAGAACGCCGCCCCCATCGCCCGTGACCTGGAGCTGAGCACCTATAAGAACGTGGCTGCTCAGGGTCAGTTCTCCGCCGTGGACCCGGAGGGCGACCTGCTCACCTTCCGCCTGGTGGACAAGCCCGCACGGGGGTCCGTCACCCTGCCGGAGGACGGCTCCGCCACCTTCACCTACACCCCCTATGAGAACAAGACCGGCAAGGACTCCTTCACCTATGTGGCGGTGGACGCCGTGGGCAACACCTCCGAGCCCGCCACTGTGAAGGTGAAGATCGAAAAGGCCAACACCAAGGTGACCTACGCCGACATGGACGGGGTGAGCGCCTACCGCTCCGCCCTGCGGCTGGCCGAGGAGGGCGTCCTCATCGGCGAATGTGTGGGCGGCACCTACTTCTTCCAGCCCGACCTGCCCGTGAGCCGGGAGGAGTTCGTGACCCTGGCCATGCACACCATGGATCTGGAGGCCCTGGAGGGGGTCACCCGCACCGGCTTTGCCGACGACGACACCATCCCCACCTGGGCCAAGGGCTATGTGTCCTCCGCCCTGAAGTCGGGCTACGTCCAGGGCGTGGTCAGCGCCGACGGTGTGGTCTTTGACCCGGAGCGCACCATCACCCGGGCGGAGGCCGCCGTGCTCCTGGACCGGATGCTCCAGGTCACCGACGCCGCCGTCACCACCATGTACACCGACTACGACGTGGCTCCCGCCTGGGCCTGCCAGGCGGCGGTGAATCTGGAGACCGCCGGGGTCCTCCAGACCAACGCCGACGGTGCCCTCGCCCTCTCCGATCCCCTGACCCGGGCCGACGCCGCCGAACTGCTCTGCGGCGCCCTGGACGTGCTGGAGAGCCGGGAGGACCAGGGCTGGTCCCTGTGGTAATGGATTTCCCCTCTTGACAAGCGCCCTCTTTCGGGCTATGATATGGCCTGCAAGGCGGCCCTGAAGGGCTGCCCCGGGGAATGAAGTGCTCCCCTGGCCACGGCCTGAACCGCTGAAAAGCTGATGACTTCTGCAATTTCTTTGCAGGAGCATCAGCTTTTTTTGTGCTCCTGCGCCACAAACGAAGGAGGAACCTCACCATGCTCACCAGTCTCGCCCTCATTTTCCTCGTCGGCATGACCCTGGGCTGGGTCTTCAGCCGGCTTCGGCTGCCCAGCCTCCTGGGAATGCTGCTCACCGGCATCCTGCTGGGTCCCTACGTCCTCAATCTGCTGGACGGCTCCATCCTGGGCATCTCCGCCGACCTGAGGCAGCTGGCCCTCATCATCATCCTCACCCGGGCCGGCCTCTCCCTCCAGGTGGACGACCTCAAACGGGTGGGCCGTCCCGCCGTCCTCATGTGCTTCGTCCCCGCCTGCTTTGAGGTGGCAGGTATGCTCCTGCTGGCCCCCGCCCTCCTGAACATCTCCCTGCTGGACGCCGCCATCATGGGGGCCGTGGTAGCCGCCGTCTCCCCCGCTGTAGTGGTCCCCCGGATGCTCAAGCTCATGGAGGAGGGCTACGGCACCGACCACAGCATCCCCCAACTCATCCTGGCCGGGGCGTCGGTGGACGACGTCTTCGTCATCGTCCTCTTCACCTCCTTCACCGGCCTTGCCCAGGGAGGCACCCTCTCCCCCGTCACCTTCCTCCAGGTGCCCGTGTCGGTGGTCACCGGCCTGGCCTTCGGCGCCGTGGCCGGGGTGCTCTTCGGCGCCTTCTACCGCCGGTTCCACGTCCGGGACTCCGCCAAGGTGGTGGTCCTCCTCAGCCTCTCCTTCCTCTTCGTGGCCCTGGAGAACGCCATCAAAGGCACCATCCCCTTCTCCGGCCTGCTGGCCGTCATGAGCTGCGGCATCGCCCTCCAGCGGACCCGGCCCGAGGTGGCCCAGCGCCTGGCCGCCAAGTACTCCAAGCTGTGGGTGGCCTCCGAGATCCTCCTCTTCGTGCTGGTGGGCGCCACCGTGGACATCTCCTACGCCCGCTCCGCCGGCGCCGCCGCCATAGCCGTCATTCTGGGCTGCCTGGTCTTCCGCATGATTGGTGTCTTCGTCTGCCTGCTGCGCACCGGCCTCCCCCTCCGGGAGCGGCTCTTCTCCATGCTGGCCTACACCCCCAAGGCCACCGTCCAGGCCGCCATCGGCTCGGTGCCCCTGGCCATGGGCCTGCCCTGCGGACAGATCGTGCTGACGGTGGCCGTGCTGGCCATCCT
>CAUBHZ010000312.1 GCA_958435885.1 uncultured Intestinimonas sp.
AGGCCGAAGCCCAGGTACACGGCAAAGGGCACGGCGTAGAGGGCGGTGAGCTGGTGGAAGGTGAGGCCCAGGAGGACGGGCACCAGTCTCAGATTGTCCTTGTGGCAGGCTGCCCCCTCCCGGTAGGCCTTCATCTGGCGCTCCAGGCCGGCGCGGACCTTGTCCTCCTGCTTCACCAGGCCCACCCGGACGCCCAGCGTCACCAGGCCGCCGGTGAGACGGCGGGCGGCGTTGGGGAGGAACATCATGGAGAGCATGCCGGCGGTGAGGACCACCATGACCGCGCCGCCGTAGAGGAGCAGCAGCCCCAGCCCGCCGCCCAGGGCGGCGCGGACCTGGGGGAGGAGGAAGAAGGAGGCGGCGGCGTAGAGGAAGGTGACGGTCTGGTAGCACACGGCCACCACCATCATGTTGAGGGAGCCGTGGGCGGCGGGGATGCCGTCCTTGGACATGTAGAAGATCTGGGCGGGCTGGCCGCCGGTGGAGGAGGGGGTGATGGAGCTCACGTAGAAGCCGGCGAAGGAGTAGCCCAGGCACTTCCGGTAGGGCATGGCGTGGCCCAGGCGGCCCAGGATGAGCTTGGTGCACAGGGCCTCACAGCCCACGAAGCAGAACATGAGCCCCAGGCCCAGGGCCACGTACCCCGGCCGCACCGACCGGAGGACCTGGGCCAGGGTGGAGAGGGGCTGCTGCCGGAGCAGGAAGAAGAGGGTGCCGCAGATGAGGGCGGCCAGGAGGGAAAAGCTGAGGATGCGCTTGCGGTCCATCAGAGGGCCTCCTTTCCGGCGCCCACGGTGAGGGCGGCCATGAGCCGCTCCAGGCTCTGGGCCTCCAGCTGACCCTTCAGGCGGCGCATATTCTCCCCCATCTGGGCCAGAGCGATGTCGTCGGTGAGGAGCCGGGAGATGGCGGCCAGGCAGGCCTCGGGCTCCTTGGGGGCGATGCGGCCGATCCGATGGCGGGTGAGGAAACGGGCGTTTTCCCGCTCCTGCTGGAGGAAGGGCTCCCAGGCCAGGATGGGCAGCTCGGAGAAAATGGTCTCAAAGAGGGTGATGCCGCCGGGCTTGGAGAGCATCAGGTCGGCCCGGGCCATGTAGTCGTACACCCGGTCGGTGAAGCCCACCACCTCGATGTGCTCGTAGCGGCCGTGGAGGCGGTCGTAGAGCTTCTGATTGCCGCCGGTGATGATGGTGGTGCGCACGCCGGGCATGGCATTCAGTTCCTCATAGAACTTGTCCTTCTTGGGCAGCAGGCCCAGGCCGCCGCCCATGATGAGGAGGTGCCGCTCCCCCCGGTCCCGGTGGTCCCGCCGGGCGGGGCGCTTGAACTCCGGCTTCACGGGAATGCCGGTGACCAGGATGCGCTCGGGCTCCACGCCCTTGGCCACCAGCCGGTCACGGATGTCCCGGGAGCCCACCAGGTAGCAGTCGGTGGCGTCGTTGAGCCACTCGGAGTGGGAGGAGAGGTCGGTGATGCAGGTCACCAGGGGGAGGTCGGAGGCGACCTCCTCCTTGTAGTCGGCCACCAGACGGGCACAGAAGGGGTGGGTGGCGATGACGGCGTCGGGCCGCTCCTCCCACAGCAGCTCGCCCAGCTTGTCCTGAAAGAGGTCGGCCAGCAGGGGGCGGGCCTTCAGGGTGGCGTTTTCGGTGGCCTTGTAGTAGATATTGTAGAGGCCGCTCCCCTTGGTGACCAGCAGGGAGAAGGCCTTGTAGATGGCCTCGG
Source organism: uncultured Intestinimonas sp. (assembly GCA_958435885.1). The sequence goes on from CAUBHZ010000312.1 coordinate 1,726, forward strand.
AGGCGTCGGGAATGGCGTAGGCGGGCAGGTCCACCACCTCCACCTGGGAGCCGGGGAAGGCGCCCAGCAGCTGGAGGCGCAGCGACTGGGAGGCGGAGTAGTGCCCCATACCGAATTTTCCGGTGAGGATCAGGATCTTCATGGCTGTCCCTCCTTCTCTTGATGAGAACAGTATACAGAGGGAACCTTTAGAAAAACCTGTTCCAGTTCTTAAAACTAGCTTAAGAATCGCCGATACATTCTATAAGAGGGCCCGCTTCCCCGGCGCAGAGGGCGGCCCGCCAGCCCTCATCGGCGTAGGCGGTGAAGGTGAGGCCGTCCAGCCGGGCGTGCTGTCCGGGGTCCAGCAGGGGAACGGCGATGTCCCGGGCCGGAAGGGTGAGGCCGGTGCCGGTGTACTTCACCCGGGCCTCCTTCAGCGTCCACAGGGTGTAGAAATCCTCCCAGCGGCTGCCGCGGTCCCGGAACCAGGCAAACTCCGCCTCGGACAGGACCTTTTGGGGCAGAAAGGACCGGCGGGGTCGGATCACCTCGATATCGGCGCCCACCTCGTCGTCGCTGAGGGCGCACAGGGCGAAGGGACCGCTGTGGCTCAGATTGAACCGGCATTGGGGCATACTGTGGAAAAAGGGTTTGCCTTTTGGGGCACGGTCCAGGTCGGGCAGAGCATCCATGCCCCACACCAGCCCGGCGGAGCGCCGGAGCAGGGCGTGGGCGTCCACATCCTGTGCAAAAAAGAGCCGCAGCAACGCCATCCCTCCCTCGTCATCTGGATACACGGTATCCTGCCGCATGCCGTGCGGCAGCTGTTGATATTGTACCATGTCCCCGGGAGAATGCCACCGGAAATTTGAGAAATGGCTGGCATTCCGGCCGGGCATCCTGTACAATAATGTTTGCGGAATAAACCGCCCTGCGGTTTATTCCCGCGGCAACTGCCGCGCAATTGAGTAAAAGTGGCTGAAAACAGCTGTTTTTACTCAATTCAGCCATTGTTGCAATGCGTATTTTCCTGGGTGCGCAGACACGCACCCAGGAAAGGTGCAAGGTTTTTGGACGATTGCGCCCAAAAACCTTGCACTTGAACAAAGCCAATTTGCCTGATAAGACTTGGCTTTCAATGCTTG
>CAUBHZ010000313.1 GCA_958435885.1 uncultured Intestinimonas sp.
CTCCCTGGGCTATCAGTCCCTGGACGGCCTGCTGGAGGCCATCGGCATCGACCGCAGCAAGATCTGCACCTATTGCTGGACTGGAAAGGAATAAGCTCTGCCTGTCCCACGTCCCATCCCATTGAAAAAGGAAGTACCCGATCATGTCTACCCTTCACGAAGAATGCGGCGTTTTCGGCCTGTATGTCGACGGCATGGACCATGCCGCCGGCTGCGTCTACAACGCCCTTTACGCCCTTCAGCACCGGGGCCAGGAGAGCGCCGGCATCGCCATCAACGACGATGGCGTCATCACCAGCCACAGGGACTGGTCAGCGAGGTATTCACCCCTGAAGTTTTGGAGCACCTGGGCAACGGCAGCATGGCCGTGGGCCACGTGCGCTACGCCACCACCGGCCGGAAAAGCCGCATCAACGCCCAGCCCATGGTCATCAACCATGTGAAGGGCACCATGGCCCTGTGCCACAACGGCAATCTGACCAACGCCGCCGAGCTCCGGGAGAAGCTGGAGCTCTCCGGCGCCATCTTCCACACCACCAGCGACACCGAGGTCATCGCCTACACCATCACCGGCGCCCGGCTGAAGACCCCCTCCATCGAAGCCGCCGTCTCGGCCGCCATGGACGTCATCCAGGGCGCCTACTCCCTGGTGCTCCTCTCCCCCCGGAAGCTCATCGCCGCCCGTGACCCCAACGGCTTCCGCCCCCTGTGCATCGGCACTCTGGACGGCGGCTACGTCTTCGCCTCCGAGAGCTGCGCCCTGGACGCCATCGGCGCCCACTTCCTCCGGGACGTGGAGCCCGGCGAGATCGTGGTGGCCGACAAAGACGGCCTCCGGAGCATCAAGGACCACTGCGGCAAGGCCAAGAGCAGCCTGTGCGTCTTTGAGTTCATCTACTTCGCCCGGCCCGACTCGGTCATCGACGGCGCAGGGGTACACGAAGCCCGCCTCCGGGCCGGCGCCTTCCTGGCCCTGGAGCACCCCGTCCAGGCCGACATCGTCATCGGCGTCCCCGACTCCGGTATCGACGCCGCCATCGGCTATTCCAGGCAGTCGGGCATCCCCTACGGCACCGGCTTCATCAAAAACAAGTATATCGCCCGCACCTTCATCGCCCCGGGGCAGAAGAACCGGGAGGACAAGGTGCGCATCAAGCTTAACCCCATCTCCTCCGTGGTCCGGGGCAAGCGGGTGGTCATCGTGGATGACTCCATCGTCCGGGGCACCACCTCGGCCCGGATCGTGGGGCTCCTGCGGGAGGCCGGCGCCACCGAGGTCCACATGCGCATCTCCGCGCCCCCCTTCCTCAACCCCTGCTACTTCGGCACCGACATCGACTCCCGGGACCACCTCATCGCCTGCAACCACTCGGTGGAGGAGATCGCGGAGATCATCGGCGCCGACTCCCTGGGCTACCTCAGCGTGGAGAGCACCCACAAGCTGGCCAACGGCTGCCACTGCACCTTCTGTGACGGCTGCTTCACCGGCCACTACCCCGTCCCCGTGCCCGGAGCCCGGGAAAAGTTCCGCTTCGAGCGCAAGCTCAGTCAAACCTGACATCGAGGAGGTCCACACATGAAAAACTCCCATTCCGATTCCTACGCCGCCGCCGGCGTGGACGTGACCGCCGGCTACGAGGCGGTGGACCGCATCAAGCCCATGGTGGAATCCACCTACATCCCGGGCGTCATCGGCACCCTGGGCGGCTTCGGCGGCCTGTTTGCCCCCGACGTGTCCGGCATGAAAAAGCCGGTGCTGGTCTCCGGTACCGACGGCGTGGGCACCAAGCTGCGTCTGGCCCAGCTCATGAACAAGCATGACACCATCGGCATCGACTGCGTGGCCATGTGCGTCAACGACATCATCTGCGGCGGCGCCGCCCCTCTCTTCTTCCTGGACTACATCGCCTGCGGCAAGAACGACCCCGCCCGCATCGCCGACATCGTTACCGGCATCACCGAGGGCTGCCGCCAGGCCGGCTGCGCCCTGGTGGGCGGCGAGACCGCCGAGCACCCCGGCCTCATGGCGGAGGACGACTATGACGTGGCCGGCTTCTCCGTGGGCATCGTGGATGAGGAGAAGATCATCGACGGCAAGGACCTTACTGCCGGCGACGTGCTCATCGGCCTGGGCTCTTCCGGCGTCCACTCCAACGGCTTCTCCTTGGTGCGTAAGGTCTTCGACGTGGAGCACGCCGACCTCCACGCCCCCATGGACGAGCTGGGCGGCAAGAGCCTGGGCGAGACCCTCCTCACCCCCACCCGCATCTATGTCAAGTCCGTCCAGTGCCTGCTGAAAAACGGCATCCATGTCAAGGCCATCAGCCACATCACCGGCGGCGGCCTCTACGAGAACGTGCCCCGGATGATGAAGGAGGGCCTCACCGCCCGCATCGAGACCGCCTCCTTCCCCGTTCCCCCCATCTTCGAGCTCATCGCCAAAAAGGGTGACATCCCCATGCGGGACATGTACAACACCTTCAACATGGGCGTGGGCCTCATCCTGGCCATCCCCAAGGAGGAGGTGGGCCAGGCCAAGGAGATCCTCTGCCGCTCCGGCGAGCGGGCCTACATCATCGGCTCCGTGGTCAGCGGCGACGCCGGGGTGGAGCTGGTATGAGCACAAAGCGCATCGCCGTGCTGGTCTCCGGCGGCGGCACCAACCTCCAGGCCCTCATCGACGCCCAGCGGGCCGGAAAGCTCCAGGGCGGCGAGATCGTGGCCGTCCTCTCCTCCAAGGCCGGGGCCTATGCCCTGGAGCGGGCGGCCAAGGCCGGCATCCCCGGCTATGTGGTGGCCCGGAAGGATTTTGACTCCAACCAGGCCATGACCCTGGCCCTGGTGGAGAA
>CAUBHZ010000314.1 GCA_958435885.1 uncultured Intestinimonas sp.
AGAAGTGATTTCTTCTGACTGTCCACCGGACAGTCAGACCCCCAGGGGAAGGCTTGCGGGCAGACCATGGCCCACCCCACTCAATGGAAAGGAGGTCCCCATGAGACGCATTATTACCCCATTTATCGTGCTCAGCCTCCTGCTCACGGGGTGCTCAGCCCTGCCCTACACCCACCAGATCGATAAAACAGTGCTCATGGAGGTCCTGGGGGTGGACGCCGGCGTGGGGGAGACGGTAACGGTCACCGCCGCCAGCGGCGCCCGTCCGGGGGATCAGGAGCCCCTGGTCCTCTCGGCCCAGGCGGGCACCATCTCGGCGGCCTGTTCCGACATGGGCGAGCGGGGGGAGGACTTTGTCTTTTTCGGCGACGTGGAGCAGGTGCTGGTGGGGGAGGAGGAGGCCCGGCGGGGCCTGGAGCCTCTGCTGGGCCACATGGCCCGTGACCCGGAGCTGCGGCTGGAGGCCGAGCTGTGGGTGGTGAAGGGAGCTCAGGCCGCCGACCTGCTGCTGGAGGCGGGGGAGGGGGAGAGCCTGCCCGACCGGCTGTCCGCCATGTCCCGGAACGCCGAGCTGCTGGGCGGACCCCGGCCTCAGATGGCCCGGGGAGCCCTCACCGACCTGCTGGAGAACGGCGCCACCCTGCTCCCCGCCCTGGAGCGCCGGGAGGCCGAGGACGGCCAAGGCGCCCAGGGGGAGTATGTGCTGGTGACGGCGGGCTATGCCGTCATCCGGGACGGCGTCCTCCAGGGCTTCACCGACCAGACCGCCGCCTTCGGAGCCGACCTGCTGCGGAGCATGGGCAAGGGGCAGGTGCTGGAGCTCTCCGGTCCCGACCGGGGCTATACCGCCTTAAAAATCACCGGGGTCAAGACCACCTTCCGCACCGTCTTTGAGGGGGACACCCTCACGGGGCTGCGGGTGGCCTGCGCCCTGGAGACCCAGGCGGCGGAGCTCTCCGGCGCCGCCGCCCGGCTGGGGGAGGAGGACCGGCTGGCCCTGGAGGGGGAGCTCTCCCGGCTGGCCGGGGAGGCCATGGAGGCCGCCATGGAGACCTTCCAGACCTACCGGGCCGACGCCATCCATCTGCTGGACCGGGTGGCCCTGGCAGTGCCCTGGAAACAGGCCACACTGGAAAAACAGTGGCAGGAGGTCTTTCCCAACCTCACCCTGGAGGTGGAGGTGGAGGCCACCATGGCCAGAAGCTGAGGAAAGGAGGTGCCCCATGGAGGGGGACCGGATCTCCGCCCGGCAGCTCTACGGGATGCTGTTCACCGGGCTTTTGACCCCGGCGGTGCGGGCGCTTCCCGTGCTCACCGCCGCCGTGGCCGACAAGAGCGCCTGGCTCACCGGCCTGCTGGCCTTTCCGCCCCTGCTGGGGGCGGGCTGGGCCGTCTGGACCCTGTCCAAAGGGGAGGGCGGCCTGGCCGGCGGCTTTCAGCGGGCCTTCGGTCCGGCGATGGGCAAGGCCGTCACAACTATATATATGATATGGGCCCTCTTCCTCCTGTGCCTGGAGGGGCGGCTCTACGCCGGGCGGATGGTCACCGCCGGCTACCGGGGCGCCTCGCCCGCCGTCTTTCTGCTGGTGCTACTGGCGGTGGTGGTGTGGATGGCCCGGCGGAAGCTGTGCGCCTTCGCCCGGGCCGCCGAGATCTGCTTTCTGGTCCTGGCCCTCATCCTCGCCCTGGTGGTGGGCTTTTCCCTCCTGGACGCCCGGCCCCGCCGGGTGCTGCCCGTGTGGACCCAGGACCTGCCCGCTGCGGCCGCCGCCACCCTGGTGCCCGTGGGCGTCCTCTCCGGCGGCGTACTGGGGGGCTTTCTGGCCGCGCAGGTGTCGCCCAGAGAGGGGGACGCACGGCGTGGCCGCCGGTGGCTGCTGGGCACATGTGTCGCCATGACCCTGCTCCAGCTGGGCGCTGTGGCCCAGCTGGGGGCGCGGCTGTGCGCCCGGGTGGAGGTGCCTTTCTTCGAGATGGCCCGGGGCGTGGGCATGGACGGCGCCTTTCAGCGGGTGGAGTCTGTGGTCATGGCTTTCTGGATTCTGAGCGACTTTGTCTGGATGGGCACCCTTCTCTTTGCCGTCAAGGCCATGGCCGCCGCGTTGGTAGGGCCCAAATGGGTGAAGCGGACCCCGGTCCTGGCCGCCCTTCTGGCCTTCCTGGCCGCCGTTTTCCTCTTCCCGGACGACTTTGCCGCCCGGGATCTGGACGCCTGGCTGGCTCCGGTAGGGCAGCTGGTGCTGGCCTTCGGACTGCCTTTTCTGGCCCTGCTGTGCAGCTATATCAGAGAGAGAAAGCGGGGGAGAGCGCCGCCGGGCTCCTAAACCCTTTGGGACACGCCCATATCTTGGGGTGTAAAGCGCAGGAAAAGGCACAGATATAGTTGTGTTTTGCCGCTGTAAAAAGAAAGCCAGGAAAAGTAAATAAAATTGAAAAAAGGTGTTGACAAAGTGGGAACGATTTGGTATATTAACTGAGCGCTTCGCGAGAGGCACTGAAACAGGACGATGACGAGAAGAAATTCTCTGAGATCTGAAAAAAGTGCTTGACAAAAGCTCGTGAGTTTGCTAGAATAAGCGAGTTCGCGTCAGAGAGAACGCCTTCGAGAGTGACGAAAAGTTCGGAAACCTCGAAAAAAGTTCTTGACAAGAACTCAACGATCTGGTAAAATAAGTGAGTTCGCGTGAGACGCAAACGAGTTAAGTGCTCTGAAAACTTCGAAAGAAGTTGAAAAAAGTGCTTGACAAGCACCACGGAATGTGGTAAAATAAAGACCCGCTGCGAAAGCGGCGTGTACCTTGTAAATTAA
>CAUBHZ010000315.1 GCA_958435885.1 uncultured Intestinimonas sp.
GCCACGACTTGGCCCGCGAGCTGATGGAGGGGATCGGACACCACCACGACCACGGGGAGGACGAGCCCTGCTCCTGCGGCCATGACCACCACCATGACCACGAGCATAAGCATGAGCATGAGCACGAGCACCACCACGACCATGACCACGGGGACTCCTGCTCCTGCGGCCATCACCACACCCAGGAGGAGCTGGACGCCATCCACGCTGAGCTGGGCTGCGAGGGGGCCTGCGGCTCCTGCGACCTGTGCGACAGCTGCATCCACTCCACCTTCCACCACCATCACCATGCCGACGAGGTGTTCACCAGCTGGGGCCGGGAGACTCCTCGGAAGTACAGCCGGGAGGAACTCCAGGACATTCTTTCCGTCCTGGCCATGACGGAGGATTACGGCACCATCCTCCGCTCCAAGGGCATGGTCCCCGATCAGGACAGCGAGGGCTGGCTCCACTTCGACCTGGTCCCCGGCGAGTTCCAGATCCGGGAGGGCAGCGCCGACTACACCGGCCGCCTGTGCGTCATCGGCGCGGGCCTGGACGAGGCCAGGCTGGAAAAGCTGTTCCTGCTGGCGTGAGGTGAGGCCGCATGAAAGATCCCCGTATCCCGCTGTACCTCATCACCGGCTTTCTGGACAGCGGCAAGACCACTCGGCTCACCGACACCCTGAATCTGGATTATTTTGCCGATGGGCAGCGCACCGTCCTGCTGATGTGTGAGGACGGCGAGACGGAGTATGATCCGGAGCAGCTGTCCAGGCTGAACACCCGCCTGGTCCCTGTCCAGGACCAGGCCCAGCTGAACACCAGCTTTCTCCAGGAGATCGACCGCCGCTATCAGCCGGAGCGGGTGCTCCTGGAGTACAACGGCATGTGGCCCATCCAGATCCTCCGGGACCTGAAGCTGCCCAAGACCTGGGGGCTCTACCAGGCCATCGACGTCATCGACGGCTCCACCTTCGAGATGTACCGCTCCAACATGCAGTCCATGGTCATCGACATGGTCACCGAGGCCGATATGGTCCTCTTCAACCGCTGCACGCCGGACATGCCCCTGTCCGGCTGGAAGCGCTCCATCCGGGCGGTAAACCGCATGTGCGAGATCGTCTTTGAGGACGAGAAGGGGGAGGAGCTGGAGGTGGAGGACATCCTCCCCTACTCCCTGGAGGCGGACACCATCGTCCTGGAGGACGAGGACTACGGCATCTGGTACTTGGACATCCAGGAGCACCCAGAGCGCTACACCGGCAAGACCGTGGTCTTTCGGGCCCAGGCCATGACCAGCATGAAGCTGCCCAAGGGCACCTTCATCCCCGGCCGCAACGCCATGACCTGCTGCGCCGAGGACATCCGCTTCTTCGGCTTCCTGTGCAAGTATGACCGGTCCCGCTCCCTGAAGAAGGGGGAATGGGTCATGGTGGCCGCCCGCATCCAGTGGGAGGAGTCCCCCGTCTATCAGGGGGAGGGCGTGGTCCTCTACGCCCAGCGGGTGGAGCGGGCCGACCGCCCGGACGATCCCCTGGTCTATTTCCGATGACCCTTTTCCCGGCGCCCCGGCGGGGCGTCGGGAAAATTTTTGAAAAGCCCTCCCTCCTCCTTGACACCCCTTCCTTCAGATGATAATATAATAAATCGTAAGCGCTGTGAACGGAAAAGTAGCATCCTCCACCGGTCGACAGAGAGGGAACGCCACCGACTGAGAGCGGTCCCAGTCCGCGGGATGTGAAGTGCGTCCGGGAGCGCGGCGGGTAATGCCGCCCGGTCTGGCCCCGATACCGGCCTTTGAGTGAAAAATGAGAGTGGAACCGCGAGCGATCGCCTCTTATGCCTGTGGGCATGAGGGGCGCTTTTGTTTGTGTCCAAGCTGCGAAAAGGAGGCGTTCCCCTTGCATCTTCCCTTTCCCCGGCTCCGGCACAGCCGCCGGAGCGCACCGCGATGTCCCGGGTGCTGTTCTTCCCGCCCACAATAAATGGGGAGACGGAATGGATCTCCCCCAAGGAGGACATCATGTTTCAGTCACTGAGTGAATTGCTGGGCGCCTATCAGAAGCGCGACCCGGCCGCCCGCAGCAAGCTGGAGATCTTTCTCCTCTACCCCGGCGTCCACGCCGTCATCCTCCACCGCGTCTCCCACTGGCTCTACTGTCACCACCTTCCCTTCCTGGCCCGCCTGAACTCCCAGCTGGCCCGCCACATCACCGGCATTGAGATCCACCCCGGCGCCAAGATCGGCCGCCGCCTGGTCATTGACCACGGGATGGGCATCGTCATCGGCGAGACCGCCGAGATCGGCGACGACTGCCTGATCTATCATGGCGTCACCCTGGGCGGCACCGGCAAGGACCACGGCAAGCGCCATCCCACCATCGGAAACAACGTGCTCATCAGCTGCGGAGCCAAGGTGCTGGGGCCCTTCCGGGTGGGTGACAACGCCCGGATCGCGTCCAACGCCGTGGTGCTCAGCGAGGTGCCGGAGGACGCCACCGCCGTGGGCATCCCCGCCCAGATCGTCCGCATCGCCGGACGGGTCACCCACTACGCCGATGACGTAGACCAGACCAGCGTGGAGAATCCCACCCTGGAACGGCTGGAAGCCCTGTCTCAGCGTGTGGAATTCCTGGAGAAGCTGCTGGATGACCAGTTCCTGAAGGAACGGGCATAGTTCTCTCACGATCCCGGGCGGCCCAGGCCGCCCTCACCGAAGAAAATGGAGGTTTTTTATCATGCTGTTATATAATTCCGCCACCCACAAGAAGGAGGAGTTCCAGACCCACACCCCCGGCCACGTGGAGATGTACA
>CAUBHZ010000316.1 GCA_958435885.1 uncultured Intestinimonas sp.
CACGTTTGCGGCCTGAGCAGTGTTTTTTCCGAGGCGCATGTCCCCGGAAAAAACAAATTTTATTTCATTCCGTCGTCTGCGGACGGCGGAACTCTGCGAGGCTCTTGCAAAAACTTTGAAGCATTTCTACTTTTTCGACAGACTGGGGCCCTGACCGTCTGGCCGGGGCCGCTTTTTCTTTTTTCGACCTTGTTCACAGATTAGAAACAAAAATAGGATAAAATGTACCCTGCTCAAATACCATGCCCGCCGCCCTCACCGGCGGGACAGAGAAAAGCAGGTGACTCCAAGGATGAAACGAACGATCTGCGCGTGGCTGCTGGCCCTGGGGCTGGCCGTGGGCACGGCCCTGCCCGCCTCCGCCGCCGCGTTTACCGATGTGGCCTCCGACGCCTGGTACGCCCAGGCGGTAAGCGAGGTCTCCGCCGCCGGCATCATGAACGGCACCACCGCCGCCACCTTCTCCCCCGAGGAGCAGGTGACCCGGGGCATGGTGATGGCCGTGCTCTGGCGGCTCGCCGGCAGCCCCGCCCCCGCCTCCGCCGCCTCCTTCCCCGACGTGGAGGACTGGTACTACTACGCCGACGCCGTGGCCTGGGCCAAGCAGGTGGGCATCGCCACCGGCCTGGGGAACGGCACCTTCGGCGGCGGGGACATCGTCACCCGGGAACAGCTCTCCGTCTTCCTCTACCGCTACGGCCAGTACGCCGGTCAGGAGCTGGCCAACGGCGTGCTGGACATCTACAACGACGTGGACAGCGTTCACGCCTGGGCCAAGGAGGGCATGGCCCACGCCGTGGGCGCCGGACTCATCACCGGCACCGACGAGGGCAACCTGGAGCCTGCCGGTGCCGCCACCCGGGCCCAGCTGGCCGTCATCCTCCAGCGCCTCATGACCCCGGCCGTGGGCTGACACGGCCCTTTCAAACCCACTCCCGCCCACCGGTGGAAGCCGGCGGGCGGGAGTGGCCTTTTGCAGTCATTTTTTGGAAGCCAATATGGGAGGCACCCCGGGCTATGTTACAGAAATGTTACGGCAAAATCACGAAATTTTCCTTCGACAGCCGGGGGACAAGCCCCCCTTTTCAAATCCTATTTTTGATAAAAGATATGAAATAACTTTGTAAACCACCGTTGTATTTACTTTTTCCAGGTTAAAAAGTGCTGTATCGGCCGACCCGTTTCGACCAAAAAGGACTTGACGCTGGAAAGGAAAGCGTGTATCATTGCATTTGTAACCTTTTGTAATCATTTATTATCGGTCTGTCACTTTTATCCGACTATTTCGGTCGGAATTCCTGATAATCGTGCAAGGGAGGCATCACCTGCATGGACGAGATCCTGCATTCACCACAGCGAGAACTGCCGCGCCGTCGGCAGCGCAAAGGCTCCGCCCCCGCCGGGGGAGAGAGGGCCGAGCGCCTGAAGGAGCGGTTTGCCAAGTTTATGGACGCCGCCGGCGCCCGGAGCCAGGTGCTCCGCCGGCAGGGCGCACGGGTCTACCACCGGGCCTGGTCGGCCATGGCCGGCAAGCCCAAGATGGCGCCTCTGCCCTTCCTGGCCATCAGCGCCGTCATCGGCGTGGCGGCCGTGGTGGGCACCATGTACACCCCCGCCTATGTGGTCACCGTGGACGGCACCGACGTGGGCGTGGTCCGGGACCAGGCCGTCTTCGAGCAGGCCGAGGCCCGGGTGGAGGACCGGGCCAGCCAGATCCTGGGCTATGACTACACCCTGGACCACACCGTGACCTACGCCTCCGCCCTGGTGAAGCAGAATGAGCTCACCCCCGCCGCCGATCTGGAGACCTACCTCTTCGATCAGATCGGCGAGGTCATGAAGAGCTACGTCCTCACCGTGGACGGCCAGGTGGTGGGCGCCGCCGACGACCGGGCCGCCCTGGACCAGCTGCTGGAGGACCTGGCCGCCCCCTATGTCAACGAGAACACCATCTCCGTGGATTACACCAAGAACGTCCACATCACCCGGGAGTATGTCCCCTCCGACGTGGAGCAGGACGTGACCGACATGATGGCCGCCCTCACCGCCAACACCAACGGCCAGACCACCTATGAGGTCCAGAAGGGCGACACCTTCATGGCCCTGGCCTTCGACAACGACATGACCATGGCCGAGATGGAGGCCCTCAACCCCGACGTGGACATCAACAAGCTGTATATCGGTCAGATCCTCAATATCAAGGAGGAGATCCCCTTCCTGGGCGTGGAGACCGTGGACTCCCTCACCTACACCGAGGCCATCGAGTGCCCCGTCCGCGAGGTGGAGGACAGCAGCATGTACCAGGGCGAGTCCAAGGTCCTGGACGCCGGCGTCCCCGGTGAGGCCCTCATCACCGCCGACGTGACCTACGTCAACGGCGTGGAGCGGGAGCGGAACATCACCTCCTCCACCACCGTCCGGGAGGCCACCGAGAAGGTCATCGCTGTGGGTACCAAGGAGCGTCCCACCTGGTACCCCACCGGCAACTATATCTGGCCGGTGTACGGCTCCATCACCTCCCGGTTCGGCTACCGCTATATCTTCGGCTCCTACAGCTACCACTCCGGCCTGGACATCGCCGTCCCCTACGGCACCAGCGTGAAGGCCTCTGACGGCGGCACCGTCACCTTCGCCGGCTACAAGGGCAGCTACGGCTACCTGGTCATCATCGACCACGGCAACGGTGAGCAGACCTACTACGGCCACAACTCCAGCCTGCTGGTCAGCGCGGGTGACAAGGTCTATCCGGGGCAGACCATCGCCAAGGCCGGCTCCACCGGCCGCTCCA
>CAUBHZ010000317.1 GCA_958435885.1 uncultured Intestinimonas sp.
GATGCTTCGAAAGATGCTGGGCATCCAGAAAACCGCTCCCCATCCTCTGCTCGATTGCCAGGCAGTCCCGCTTGTGGTATGATGACACTATCGATCGAGGAGGTGCCGTCATGCCCCTGTAGATTGTACGAAACGATATTACCACCATGAAGGTGGATGCCATCGTCAACGCCGCCAACGAGAGCCTGCTGGGCGGCGGGGGAGTGGACGGCGCCATTCACCGTGCCGCCGGGCCGGAACTGCTGGAAGAATGCCGTACCCTGGGTGGCTGCAAAACCGGGCAGGCCAAGATCACAAAGGGCTACCGCCTGCCGGCAAAGTTTGTCATCCACACCGTGGGTCCCATCTGGCAGGGCGGTAGCCACGGGGAGCGGGAACTGCTGGCCTCGGCCTATCGTTCCTCGCTGGAGTTGGCCCTGGGCCATCAGTGTGAGACGGTGGCGCTCCCGCTGATCTCCTCCGGGGTGTACGGCTATCCCAAGGCTCAGGCTCTGAAGGTGGCCGTGGATACCATCGGAGATTTTCTGCTCTCCCACGATATGACGGTGTATCTGGTGATTTTTGGCCGGGCCGCCTACACCATCGGCGGGAAACTCTTTGCCGCCATTGCCACCTACATCGATGACCGCTATGTGGATACCCACACCGACAGCCGGGAGACCCAACGCCGCCGGATGGCCATGGCCTTTGCCATTGCCCTGGAACTGCCCTTGGAGGAGGCCCGGGAAATGCTGAGGAAAGCAGGTTTTGCCTTCTCCCATGCCAGCAAGTTTGATATCATCGTGGAGTATTTCATTGCCCACCAGAACTACAACATCTTTGAGATCAACGAGGCCCTGTTCGCCTTTGACCAGAGCCTGCTGGGCGGATAATGGTGAGGAGGATCGGAATATGAACAAGCAGGAGATTTACGCCCTCCTGGACGAGAAAAACATCTGGCATGAGGTGACGGAGCACAAAGCCGTTTACAACATGGCGGAGGTGGCGGAGATCCAACTGCCCTACCCGGAGGCCGATGCCCAAAACCTCTTCATCCGGGATGACAAAAATCGCAATTACTATCTCATTACGGTTAAGGGGAACAAGCGAGTCGACCTGAAAGCCTTTCGGAAGCAGAACGACACCCGGTCGCTGAGCTTTGACTCGGATCAGAATCTGATGGATATTCTGGGGCTGATCCCCGGCGCGGTGACGCCCCTGGGCCTGCTCAATGACCGGGAGCACAAGACGACCTTCTGGCTGGATAAGTCCTTTCTGGAGGGCTCCGGCCTGATCGGTGTACACCCCAATGACAATACCGCCACCGTATGGCTCAAAACCCAGGATCTGCTCTGGCTCCTGGAGGAGAGCGGCACACAGATTACTTTGTTCGATGCCTGATAGAAGGATGAAATTTGTCGCCCACCAGGCGACCCGTCCAAACAAAAATCCCCCTATACTGTGCTTGTAAACCAAAATAACACAGAATAGGGGGAATTTTTATGAAGAAGAATTTGACAGAGCTCGTTTTCATCCTGGACCGCAGCGGCTCCATGCAGGGCTTGGAAGGCGACACCATTGGCGGCTTCAACGCCATGATCGAAAAGCAGAAGAAGGAGCCCGGCGAGGCCTTTATCTCCACTGTCCTCTTTGACGACCAGACCGAGGTGCTCCACGACCGGATGAAGGTGAGCGAGGTCCAGCCTATCATAGAAAATGAGTACTATGTCCGGGGCTGCACCGCTCTGCTGGACGCCGTCGGCGGGGCCATCCACCACATTGGGAACATCCACAAGTACGCCAGGCCCGAGGACGTACCGGAGCACACCCTTTTCGTCATCACCACCGATGGCATGGAGAACGCCAACCGCCGCTATTCGGCCCGGCGAGTGAAGGAGATGATCCGGCGGCAGAAGGAGAAATACGGCTGGGAATTTCTCTTCCTGGGGGCCAACATCGACGCGGTGGAGAGGGTGGGCCATCTGGGCATCGCCCCTGACCGGGCGGTGAACTACCACTGCGACAGCGAGGGAACCCGTCTCAACTACCAGGTGCTGAGTCAGGCCGTGTCTGCCGTCCGGTGCAGCGCCCCCCTGGGTGAGCACTGGAAAGATGCCATTGAGGAGGATTTCCGCAAGTGGCAGAAGACGGGGCGACAGTGATCCGTAGGCAGAAAAAATGAGGGACGGAGGCGTGGCCTCCGTCCCTCATTCCTGTCTCAGATCAGCAGATCATTTCAACTTGGCGCCGTCCTGGAAGGCGTTGCCCACCTTCTCGCCCAGCACACGGTATGCGTTATGGATGGGGTCAAAGGTGATGGGCCGCAGTTTGTCCGGGTCGATCTTACCCTCGCCGTCCAGTACGGACTCGTCGGCGCTCACATTGACGATCTTGCCCACCAGGCGGCAGCTTTCCGGATCGTAGCTCACTAGCTGGCACTCCACCGCCATAGGCAGCTCGTCGATGAGGGGGGCGTCCACAAATTCCGATTTGGTGGTGTGCCAGCCGGCCTTTGCCACCTTGTCCGCCACCTGGTTGCCGGACTCGATGCCCACATAGTCACAGGCCACCGCCTGCTCCGCTGTGGCCATGCTTACAGTGAACGCCTTGCGGGCCAGGATGTTGGCGGTGGTTTTATGACCTTCGCTGATACACATGCTCAGCTCCTTGTCCTCGCTGATTCCACCCCAGGCCGCGTTCATAGCGTTGGGGGTGCCGTTTTCATCGTAAGCCGCCAGGATAAAGACCGGCTGGGGATAAGTCCAGGGCTTGGCTCCAAAATTCTTGCGCATAGCAATGCCTCCTT
>CAUBHZ010000318.1 GCA_958435885.1 uncultured Intestinimonas sp.
CCATGGTCATGAAGAAGGGCATCGCCAAGGCCACTTCCGCCGCCATCGAGGCCATCAAGAACAACAGCCAGAAGGTGAACGGCACCGCGGACATCGCCCGCGTGGGCGCCGTCTCCTCCGGCGACGAGACCATCGGCAAGCTGATCGCCGAGGCCATGGAGAAGGTCAGCCACGACGGCGTCATCACCGTTGAGGAGTCCAAGACCGCTGAGACCTACTCTGAGGTGGTCGAGGGCATGCAGTTCGACCGGGGCTACATCGCTCCCTATATGGTCACCGACACCGAGAAGATGGAGGCCGTTCTGGACGACGCCGCCATCCTCATCACCGACAAGAAGATCTCCAACATCCAGGAGCTGCTGCCCATTCTGGAGCAGGTGGTCCAGTCCGGCAAGAAGCTGCTCATCGTGGCTGAGGACGTGGAGGGCGACGCTCTGAGCACCCTGATCGTCAACAAGCTGCGCGGCACCCTGAACGTCTGCTGCGTGAAGGCTCCCGGCTTCGGCGACCGCCGCAAGGAGATGCTCCAGGATATGGCCATCCTGACCGGCGGCACCGTGATCTCCTCTGAGCTGGGCTATGAGCTCAAGGAGGCCACCGCCGACATGCTGGGCCACGCCCGCCAGGTGAAGGTCAACAAGGACACCACCATCATCGTGGACGGCTCCGGCGATGCCCAGGCCATCAAGGACCGCGTGGCTCAGATCCGCAGCCAGATCGAGGTCACCACCTCCGACTACGACCGTGAGAAGCTCCAGGAGCGTCTGGCCAAGCTGGCCGGCGGCGTGGCCATCATCCGCGTGGGCGCCGCTACCGAGTCCGAGATGAAGGAGAAGAAGCTCCGCATCGAGGACGCTCTGAACGCCACCCGCGCCGCCGTTGAGGAAGGCATCGTGGCCGGCGGCGGCACCGCCTATGTGAACGCTGTCCCCGCCGTGGAGAAGTTGCTGAAGACCACCGAGGGCGACGAGAAGACCGGCGTCCAGATTGTGGCCCGCGCCCTGACCGAGCCCATGCGTCAGATCTCCGCCAACGCCGGCATCGACGGTTCCGTGGTGCTGGAGAAGGTGAAGAACTCCCGCAAGGTGGGCTATGGCTTCAACGCCCTGAACGAGACCTACTGCGACATGATCTCCTCCGGTATCGTGGACCCCACCAAGGTGACCCGTTCCGCCCTGGAGAATGCCGCCTCCGTGGCCGGCGTGCTGCTGACCACCGAGAGCCTGGTCACCGACAAGCCCGAGCCCCCCGCTCCCGCTGCTCCTGCTGCTCCCGACATGGGCGGCATGTACTAATCGAAGATCCGAGCTTACAAAGCCCACGGCCCTGTGCCGTGGGCTTTTCTTATGTGTAGGCGAGGCTATCCCAGGCCCACTCAAGACCGAAGCGTCTTGTCGGGGAGAGGAGGAGCGACAGAATGAACGAGCCCTGCCCCCTGCGGCGGGGCGAGGGATTGGCGTCCGCGACGAAGCCTCCCGCTCCTGCTACTCCCGCCGCTCCCGACAGGTACCGACCGAAACACCACTGGCAAAGCACACGGCCCCGTGCCGTGGGCTTTGTCTCTTAGGCCATCTTTTTCAATTGCAGACTTCTCCGCTTGATTGCCAGTGTCCTTCAAGCCGTACACCCCGCCGACAATGAACAATAACAAAGCTCCCTCCGCAATTGACTATGTCAATTGCGGAGGGAGCTGTTGTTTATGTTTTGCAAACGGATTCAGGCCTTGACGACGTCATCCTTGGCCACGATCAGGATACGCCAGATGAAGATGGCCAGGAACACGGCGGCCACGATGATACCCACGGGGTAAGCGATGGAGGTGGGCAGGTTCAGGCACTCAGGAGCCTGGAAGAAGTAGGTCACCGACACCGCGGACATAAAGGTGGCGGGAAGGGCGGCAATGAAGCAGGCCTTGGGCGGGAAGCCGTACTTGTGCAGGAACACGGCGCCGGTCCACAGCACGATCATGGCCAGGGTCTGGTTGGACCAGGAGAAGTAGCGCCACAGGACGTCCCAGGGCAGGGCCAGGGCAATGACGGCGCCCACACCCAGCAGGGGGACGGAGAGCGCGGCACGGGGACCCACTCTGGACTGGTCGATGTGGAACCAGTCGGCGATGGTAAGGCGGGCGGCCCGGTAGGCGGTGTCACCGGAGGTGATGGGGCAGGCGATCACGCCGATCATGGCCAGAATGCCGCCCACCGTGCCCAGCAGGCCGGTGGAGATCTCGAACACCACACCGCCGGAACCACCGGCGGCAATGGCGTTGGTGAGGCCGGTCATACCGTCCAGCAGGGAGCCGTGGTTGGTGTAGTAGGTGACGCCGGCGGCGGCCCAGATCAGGGCGATGACGCCTTCGGCCACCATGGCGCCATAGAAGATGGTGCGGCCCTGCTTCTCACTGGTGATGCAGCGGGCCATCATGGGCGACTGGGTGGCGTGGAAGCCGGAGATGGCGCCGCAGGCCACGGTGACGAACATCATGGCCCACTTGGGCAGGCCGTTGGGGTGGGCCACAGCCAGATTGGCCAGGGTGATCTCCGGCATGTCGCCGCCCATCTGGACCAGAATGCCGCCGCCGATGCCCAGAGCCATGACGATCAGGCAGATGCCGAACACGGGGTAGAGCTTACCGATGATCTTGTCGATGGGCAGGAAGGTGGCCACCAGATAGTAGATCATGATGACTGCCAGCCAGAACATGGTGGACAGATAATCAGGTGTCAGCTTGGCCAGCAGGCCGGCGGGACCCACGGAGAAGTTGACGCCCACCATCA
>CAUBHZ010000319.1 GCA_958435885.1 uncultured Intestinimonas sp.
CTCCCCCTCATCCGCCATTTGCTTCGCAAATGCCACCACGGGTTAAGGAAGAAGTCATTTCTTCTGACTGTCCACCGGACAGTCAGACCCCCCAGGGGAAGGCTCATGGGTATGGTATCCGCCCGTAGCCCCTCTTTTTCCACACTGTGCACATCCAGATTTTACCTGTGGAAAACCCTGTGGAAATTGTGCAAACTTTTGTTCGACGTCCGTAGGGCCGGAAAAATGTGACCGGAAATATTTACAAATTCGTGATAAGTTGCGGCCCAGACCTGTTATAATGTCCCTTCGATAGAGCGCCGCCGGGCGCGGCGGAAACAGAGAAAGGATGTGCCGGTGTGGAACGGGGAGAATTGACCTGGCGGGAGCGGGGCAGACTGTGGGTGCGTCTGGGCATCCGGCTGCTGCTGGCGGTGGGGATCGTGCTCATATTGCGCTATCTGGTCCCTCCCCTGCTGAGTCTGCTGATGCCCTTTGTGTTGGCCCTGGTGACGGCCTGGCTGCTCAACCCCCTGGTGAAGGGGCTCCAGCGGCGGCTGGGGCTGTCCCGGGGGGTGCTGTCCCTCTTTTTGATCCTGCTGGCCTTTGCCGCCGCCGGCGGCATCCTCTTCGGCCTGGGGTACAGCCTCTTCAGCGAGGTGAGCGCCCTGCTGGACAACTGGGAGGTCTCCTGGGGGGCCCTCCAGACCGGGGCGACGGACCTGGGGGCGTGGCTGGACAGCCTGTTGGCCTATCTGCCCGGGGAGGTGGAGGCCTTCGTCAATGAAAACCTGGACCAGCTCTGGTCGGCCTTCAGCGGCTGGGTGAGCTCGGTGGTGCCCATGGTGGGTACCTGGGCGGGCAGCATCGCCATGGGGGTGCCCTCCTTCGTGGTGGCCCTCATCGTCTTTATCATGGCGGCCTACTTCATCACCGCCGACTACCCCCACTACCGCTTCCTCATGGCCGACCGCCTGCCCCCGGAGGTCCGGTCCTTCGTGGCCCACGTCAAGCACACCGCCCTGGGGGCTTTTGCCGGGTACGTCCGGGCGGAGGTCATCATCTCCGCCGGGGTCTTTGCCATTCTGCTGGTGGGCTTCCTCTTCATAGGCCAGCCCTACGCCCTGCTGCTGGCCCTGGCCCTGGCGGTGCTGGACTTTATCCCCATCATCGGCTCGGGCACCATCATGGTGCCCTGGGCGGTCATCGACCTGGTCACCGGCAGCTGGACCCACGCCCTGGGACTGCTGGTGGTGTGGGGCATCATCTGCGTGTTCCGCCGGGTGGCCGAACCCAAGGCGGTGGGCAGCCAGACCGGCCTCTCCCCCATCCTCTCCCTCATCAGCATGTATGTGGGCATGCGTCTGGCAGGGGTGCTGGGCATGATTTTGGGTCCCATCGTGTGCCTGGTGGCCATCAACGTGGCCCGCACCGGCATCTTCGACGGCCTGGTGGCCGACCTGGCCCTGGCCGTCCGGGACACCGCCGCCCTCCTGCGGCGGGAGTGACCTTTCGTTCAAAAATGTTTCGCGGTCCGTTCAAAAATCATTTTGGGAATCTTCATGAAATGGTCATAATTAGCCGTTAGAATAAGACGCGAACAGAGAGAAAAGCGGTACAGCTTTCAAAGGAGCGACGTTTTATGTACGAGTATCATAACAATGAAAACCGGCCCCAGGACCCCTGGAGCGATCCCATTGAGACCACGGGCCGTCCCCTCCATGAGGAGCCCGAGCCGCCCAAGCCCAGGAAGAAGAAGGGCGGCAAGCTGGTCGCCCTGTGCCTGGTGTGCGCCATCATCGGCGGTATTGCCGGCGGCGCCGGCGTGGGAGCGGCCACCGGAGCCTTCGCCCAGGACAAGACCACCATCTACGAGGGCACCCGTACCCCCACGGTGGTCAACGTCTCCAACGTGACGGGCAAGGACCTCCTCACCGCCCCTGAGATCTACGCCACCTATGTGGGTTCCACCGTCGGTATCACCACGGAGATCACCACCACCAACGTGTGGGGCCAGCCGGTGTCCCAGGCGGCCGCCGGTTCCGGCTTCGTCATCACCAGTGACGGCTACATTCTGACCAACTACCACGTCATCGAGGACGCCGACAGCATCCAGGTGGCCTTCGTGGACGGCACCACCTATGACGCCACCCTGGTGGGCGGCGAGTCGGAGAACGACATCGCCGTGCTGAAGATCGACGCCACCGGCCTCACCCCCGTCATCATCGGCGACTCCGACAACGTGAAAGTGGGCGAGCAGGTGGTGGCCATCGGCAACCCCCTGGGCGAGCTGACCTTCTCCATGACCTCCGGCATCGTGTCCGCCAAGGACCGCAGCATCACCATGGAAAACGGCAACGTCATGAACATGATCCAGACCGATACCGCCATCAACAACGGCAACTCCGGCGGTCCCCTCTTCGACATGTACGGTCAGGTCATCGGCATCACCTCGGCCAAGCTGTCCGGCTCCAGCAGCAGTCAGGCCACCATTGAGGGTCTGGGCTTCGCCATCCCCATCAACGACATCAAGGACATGGTCACCGACATCATGGAGAACGGCTACGTCACCGGCAAGCCCTACATGGGCGTCACCGTGAGCACGGTGCCTGAGAGCATCTCCGAGCGGTACGGCATGAGCCAGGGCGCCCTGGTGGAGAGCGTGGATGAGGACTCCTGCGCCGCCAAGGCCGGCCTGCAGAAGGGCGACATCATCACCGCCATCGACGGCAAGACGGTGATCTCCTCCGCCGAGCTGGTGGAGGCCAAGAAGACCTACAAGGCCGGGGAC
>CAUBHZ010000320.1 GCA_958435885.1 uncultured Intestinimonas sp.
ACGGTGGAGCAGGGCCCTGAAGACCCCTATTACGACAAATGGGGCGCCCGGATGTTCCGCGCCGACTTCGCGCTGGGCGGGGTGTGGTACCGTGTGGACGCCTATGATCGGGCGGAGCCTCAGCGGGCACGGGAGGCGCTGGAGGAGCTGCTGAACGGCTTCATGCTGTAAGTTGCCTGGGGCGCAGCCTCCGGGGCGGGCGGCCGCGCAGGAAATTTTACCGGTCCTCCCGGCTCGGCGTCCCTTGACAGGACCGGAGAAACTGGATATAATACCACCTGTATCACAGGCGCTGAGGGGGAGGAGTAACCGCAGTTCCCATGGCAGAGAGTGGCCGGACGGTGCAAGGCCATATGGGGAAGCGGCGAAGTGGCCCCGGAGCTCCGTTTTCGAGGCCCCAGCGGGGCGGTAGACAGCGGCGGGTCCTCCCGTTACAGAGGATAGGAGCGCCCCGCGAGGGGAATTCAGGTGGTACCGCGGACGATGACAGGTTCGCCCTGAGCCATGACCGGCTCAGGGCGTTTTTTATGGAGGGAGCGCAATGGAATTTGTAAATGAGACAGACTATGACTGGCGCGCCCTGCGAGCCCTGAACCGGGCGGCCATCCGCCTGGACAGGCGCTGGAGGAGCCTGCTGCTCCGGGCCATGGGGGTGCTCTGCGGCCTGATCCTGCTGCGGGGGGCCTGGACCTCCGGAGGAGGGGCGGGTCTCCTGTATGGGCTGCTGGGGGCGCTGATGCTGGTCTGGGCCCTGTTCCTCAACGAGATCCGGGCCTGGCTGGTGGGGCGGTTCGTGATGAAGGGCGTCGCCCGGCACACCGCCCGGTTCACCGATGAAGGGTATGTCATCGCCAACCAGCGGGGGGAGCAGTCCTTTGACTACTCTTCCGTCCAGGCCCTGTGTGAGGACGGGCGCTACTTCTTCCTCATGCTCAGCCGCCAGCAGGGCAACCTGTTCGACAAGCAGGGCTTTCACACCGGGACCGCGGACCAGTTCCGGGCTTTCCTGGAGCGTAAGACCGGACAGACCATGAAAAAGCTGTGAGACCCGGGGCCGGAGGGCTCCAATCGGAATGAAAATACATTGGAAATAGGACGTGAACGACATGAGAAAAGAACTGCCAAAGGTCTATGAGCCCCAGGAAGTGGAGTCCCGGATCTATGAGACCTGGGAGAAGAACGGCTGCTTCCGGGGCCACCGGGACCCTAAGAAGAAGCCCTTTACCATCGTCATGCCGCCCCCCAACGTGACAGGGCAGCTGCATATGGGCCACGCCATGGACTCCACCCTCCAGGACATCCTCATCCGCTTTAAGCGGATGCAGGGCTACGCCGCCCTGTGGGTCCCCGGCACCGACCACGCGGGCATCGCCACCCAGATCAAGGTGGAGGAGGAGCTGCGCACCAAGGAGGGGCTGACCCGCTATGACCTGGGCCGGGAGAAGTTCCTGGAGCGGGTGTGGGATTGGAAACGCCAGTACGGCGGCCGCATCGTCCAGCAGCAGAAGAAGCTGGGCGCCTCCTGTGACTGGGACCGGGCCCGGTTCACCATGGACGAGGGCTGCTCCAAGGCGGTGCGGGAGACCTTCTGCGAGCTGTATGAGAAGGGCCTCATCTACAAGGGCAGCCGCATCATCAACTGGTGCCCCCACTGTGTCACGGCCCTGTCTGACGCGGAGGTGGAGTATCAGGACAAGCCCGGCCACCTGTGGCATATGCGCTACCCTCTGACTGACGGTTCCGGCTATCTGGTGGTGGCCACCACCCGGCCGGAGACCATGATGGGCGACACCGGCGTGGCGGTCAACCCCAACGACGAGCGGTACAAGCACCTGGTGGGCAAGACCTGCATCCTGCCCCTGATGGACCGGGAGATCCCCATCGTGGCCGATGAGTACGTGGAGATGGACTTCGGCACCGGCTGCGTGAAGATGACCCCCGCCCACGACCCCAACGACTTCGAGGTGGGCCTGCGCCACAACCTGGACACCATCCGGGTGCTGGATGACAACGGCAAGGTCAACGCCAACGGCGGCAAGTACGAGGGCATGGACCGCTATGAGGCACGGAAGGCTGTGGTGGCCGACCTGGAGGCCCTGGGGCTCATGGAGAAGATCGAGGACTACTCCCACAACGTGGGCACCTGCTACCGCTGCCACAACGACGTGGAGCCCATCATCTCCGCCCAGTGGTTCGTGAAGATGAAGCCCCTGGCCGAGGCGGCCATCAAAGTGGTGGAGGACGGGGAGACCCGCTTCGTCCCCGACCGATTTGCCAAGACCTATCTGAACTGGATGGAGAACGTCCACGACTGGTGCATCTCCCGGCAGCTGTGGTGGGGCCACCAGATCCCCGTCTGGTACTGCGATGACTGCGGACACATGACGGTCACCCGTGATGACCCGGACTGCTGTGAGAAGTGCGGCAGCAGGAAGATCCACCGGGACCCGGACGTGCTGGACACCTGGTTCTCCTCCGCCCTGTGGCCCTTCTCCACCCTGGGCTGGCCCGACGAGAGCAGCGAGGACTTCAAGTACTTCTATCCCACCGATGTGCTGGTCACCGGCTACGACATCATCTTCTTCTGGGTGGCCCGGATGATCTTCTCCGCCTGCGAGCAGACCAAGAAGCCCCCCTTCCACACCGTGTTCATCCACGGCCTGGTGCGGGACGACAAGGGAAGGAAGATGTCCAAGAGCCTGGGCAACGGCATCGACCCCCTGGAGATCGCCGACAAGTACGGCGCCGACGCC
>CAUBHZ010000321.1 GCA_958435885.1 uncultured Intestinimonas sp.
CCTCGCTTTTGAACTCCAGGGCGGGGGAGACCATGGCGTTGGCGAAGCCGGTGATGGGGACCAGGGTGCCGGCCCCGGCGTGCTTGGCCAGGTCGTCGAAGCGGCCCAGGCCGGTGAGCAGAGCCGAAGCCAGGATGAGGGTCATGGAGACGGCCGCGCCCGCGCTGTCCTGGGAGAGGCCCGCCCGGCGGTAGAAACCCAGCAGCCACTGCCCCGCCGTGCAGATGAGTCCCCCCACGAAGAAGGCCCAGGCCAGATCCTTGGCCATGGGGGAGGGCTTGGCCATCCGGCCCACATAGGCGCAGTATTCCTGATTGGTCATATCCATGGCATGTTTCGCTCCTTCCGTTGGGGTCAGTTTGCCCCTTGACGCGGGATGGTATACATGGTATCATGTGCATTACTAAATTAGTAATTTAGTAAATTAGTAATGAAGCGCCTGGCAATGGGCCGGGCGGGAGCAGGAGCGTGATGATATGGAGATCCCTACCAATCTCAAGCATAAGCCGGTGATCGTGGCGGAGGACTACGCCCACATCGACGGCCGCAGCGCCTATGAGAGCGACGCCCAGGGCCTGTCCCTGGGGCTGGCCCAGTGGAATGACCGGGGACGGGTGGATATTTCGGCCAAGGTGTGGCGGCACACCGGGGAGAAGTGGTCCCGGCAGTCGGAGGAGCTGCCTCTCCACCGGGTGCTGGACCTGGCCATCCTCACCTGCCGGGCCATGCGCTACTTCCGGGAGGAGGCCTACCGCTATCCCGACGGATATGACAAGCAGAATCCCGTCATCGACCGGGTGGGGCTCCAGGGGGACGCCATGACGGTGGCGGTGTGCACCGGCAACGACCACATCGAAGGGGACATCGCTCTCTTCCAGGAGGCTCTGGCCCGGGATGGCGAGCTGCTGGGGGAGCGCATCCGGGTGCTGAAGGCCCTGGTCGCCGAGCTGTGACAGTTGACGGCCGGACCGGGGTATGCTATACTGGTCCCGCTCACTCGGAGGGCAAATCATTCGCTGGAAATGATGCGCCGGATAAGAGGACAGGCTGAGACGCCTGTTTTCTTATCCGGCTTTTTCGTTGAAAGGAGCGGAGCGGGATGGATCTGCTGCGCGAGAATGTGGGACGGCTGTACGGGCGGTATCTGGCTGCGGCCTTCGGCAGCGCCCTCATCAGCTCCATCTACGGCATGGTGGACATGGCCATGGTGGGGCAGTACCAGGGCCCGGAGGGCACCGCCGCCCTGGCGGTGGTGGCTCCTGTCTGGAATCTCATCTACAGCCTGGGGCTCCTCACCGGCATCGGCGGCTCGGTGCTCTTCGCCGCCGCCCGGGGGAGCGGTGCCCGGGGAGAGGAGAGGCAGTACTTTACCGCCGCCCTCCTGGCCTCCGTGGTCCTGGCCGTCCTGTGCTGGGCGGCGGTGGCCCTCTTTGACGCACCCCTCCTCCGGTTCTTCGGCGCCGAGGACACCCTGCTGCTCCTGGCCCGGCGGTATCTGCTGCCGGTGAAGTTCGGCGTCCCCCTCTTCCTCCTCAACCAGATGCTCTCCTGCTTCCTCCGCAACGACGGCGCCCCGGGCCTGGCCACCGGAGCCGTGCTGGCCGGCGGCATCTTCAACATTTTTGGGGACTACTTCTTTGTGTTCGGCCTGGATTTCGGCATCTTCGGGGCCGGACTGGCCACGGTGCTGGGGGCTCTCATCACCTTCTGTGTCCTCCTCAGCCACTTTTTCTCCCCTAAGAACACCCTGCGTCTGGTGCGGCCCACCCGGCTGGCGGTCCGGCTGGGGACGATCGGCACCGCCGGCTTTTCCGCCTGCTTCGTGGATGCCGCCATGGGCATCCTCACCATCCTCTTCAACCGGCAGATCATGACCTATGCCGGAGCCGACGCGCTGTCGGTGTACGGCATCCTGGTGAACATCAGCACCTTTGTCCAGTGCTGCGCTTACAGCGTGGGACAGGCCGCACAGCCCATCCTCTCCACCAACTTCGGCGCGGGGCGGTGGGACCGCATCCGGGCCACCCTCCGCTGTTCCCTGCTGGCCACCGCCGCCTTCAGCCTATTCTGGACGGCGGCGGCCCTGGGGGCGCCACTGGTCTTCGTCTACATCTTTATGTCGCCGACCGAAGAGGTGCTGGCCATCGCCCCCGCTATCATCCGCTGCTATGGCCTTTCCTTCCTGCTGCTGCCCTTCAACATCTTCTCCACCTATTATTTCCAGTCCCTGCTGCGGCCACTGCCCGCCATGGCGGTGTCGGTGGCCCGTGGGGCTCTCATCAGCGGATTTCTCATCCTGACCCTCCCGGCCCTGCTGGGGGCGGACGCCCTGTGGCTGGCCATGCCTATCACCGAGCTGGTGGTGGCGCTGCCCGTGGCCGCCCTCATGCTGGGAGATACAAAAAAGCGCACCCTCCACTGAGGGTGCGCTTTGCGTTGCGGGGAAATTTACTCGCCCTTCACCAGGGCCTCGCCGGCGGTGTAGATGTCGCCAGCGCCCACGGTGAGGATGAGGTCGCCGGGTTGGGCCAGCTCCCGGAGGGCGGCGGTGACCTCGGGCAGAGTGGCATAGTACCGGGCGCCGGGGATGCGGTCGGCTAGGTCCTTGGAGGAGATGCCGATGTCGTTGGTCTCCCGGGCGGCGAAGATCTCCGCCAGAAGGGTGATGTCGGGCTTCTTCAGCACCTCCACGAAGTCGTCGAAGAGGGCCTTGGTCCGGGAGTAGGTGTGGGGCTGGAAG
>CAUBHZ010000322.1 GCA_958435885.1 uncultured Intestinimonas sp.
CAGGTTTTTCATTTGTGGTAGTTGTCTCCGATACAGGCGAAGTTGGCGGTGAAGAGCGCCAGACGGGTGCCCATTTCATCGGTGATGTCCACCTGGACCACACAGCTCCGGCGGCCCCGGTGAAGCAGGGTGGCGATGGCGGTGATGGTGCCCTCCCGCACTCCCTTGAGGAAGCGGATGTCGGCGCACTCGGTGACATACTTCCGGCCGTCAGCCCGGCACAGGACGCCAGAGGCGGCGTCGGCCAGGGTGAAGTAGACGCCGCCGTGGAGGCCGCCGCTGAGATTCAGACTGTTGGGGCCGATCACCGCCTGGGCGGTGACCCGGTCGGGCGCCACGGTGAGTACAGTGATGCCGCTGTGGACCATGTAGGCGTTCTTCTGGTTGGTGTAGTCCTTCAGCTCATTGAGGTCCATGGAGCTCAGTCCTCCTCGGCCAGAACGATGTGGCCGTCCTCCACCCGGGAGACCACCGCCAGGGATTCCACCCGGATGCCCATGCGGCGGAGTACGGAGCCGCCGTCCTTGGTGGCCTTCTCAATGGCCACGCCCACGCCGGCCACCTCGGCCCTGGCTTTGGAGACGATCTCCAGCAGACCCAGGGTGGCCTGGCCGCTGGCCAGAATGTCGTCCACCAGCAGCACCCGGTCATCCTCATCCAGATAGCGCTTGGACACCCGGATGGTGTAGGACTTCTCCATGGAGAAGGAGTGGACCTCGGCGGTATAGACCTCGGGGTCGATGTAGCCGGTCTGGAACTTCTTGGCGTAGATAGCCGGGACGCCCAGGTAGAGGGCCGTGAAGCAGGCCACGGCGATGCCGGAGGACTCCACAGTGAGGACCTTGGTGATCCGCTCACCCTTGAAGCGCTTGGCCAGGGCCTTGCCCACCCGGTCCAGAAGCTCCACGTCCATGCAGTGGTTGAGGAACATATCCACCCGGATGATGTCGCCGTCTCCCACCTCAGCATCCTTCAAAATGCGTTTTTTCAGTTCTTCCATTGATAATTGTTCCTCCGTCCTCGTGTGAACGCGTCAAAGATGGGTAGGGTCAGCGGTCCTGCTCCCGGCAGCGGTCCAGGAACCACTCAAAAATCTTGGCGCCGTCGTTGGTGTCCGGGCGGCGGAGCGCGTAGGACATGCGCTCCGGGTGGAACTGGACGGCCAGGATGGGCAGGGAGGCGTGTTCCATGGCCTCCACCACGCCGGACTCGCTCCAGGCGGTGGCGGTAAAGCCGTCGCCCAGGCGGTCCACCGCCTGGTGGTGGGAGCTGTTGGTGACCAGTGTGGGCCCGTAGAGGGAGTGCAGAATGGAGCCGGGCAGGGTGCGGATGGGGTGGATCTTGTCCCAGTGGCAGCCGGGGGAGGGGCGGTGAAAGAGGTTGCCCACGGGACCCAGGTCCTGGATAAGGTCGCCGCCGAAGGCCACGTTCAGGACCTGATGTCCCCGACAGATGCCCAGAATGGGCTTTCCGGCGTCGGCGAAGGCCTTGGCCAGAGCCAGCTCGGCCCGATCCCGATCCAGGTCGATGTCCTTGGAGCCCAGGTTGGGCTGTCCGAAGAAGGAGGGGTCTATATCGTCGCCTCCGGCCAGCACGAGCCCGTCACAGGAGGGGTCAGGTTCCGGGCAGTAGCCGCCCACGGGGAGGGCGCCGGCGCCCCGAAGGGCCTGCTGGTAGCTGACCCACTGCCCCTTGGAGGTGGAGACCAGTATGCGGGGAGTATCCATATCGAAGCCTCGTTTCCCAATGTAGTCTGCCGCCGGGGCAGACAGCCCCCGGCGGCGGATGATCTGTTGGTCCATATTATAGCGGAAAGCCCCTGGGACTTCAAGACGCGGCATTGACAAAGCGAAAAAAATAGGGTATCTTTTATAAAGCGCGCTGTACACGCGCTGTTTCCCATGCAGCGGTATCGAAGTGGTCATAACGGGGCTGACTCGAAATCAGTTTGCGAGCAATCGCACGAGGGTTCGAATCCCTCCCGCTGCGCCAAGTCGGAGCAAGCGTCATATCGCTTGCTCCGACTTTTTTTAAAAAGTCAGAGCGCACTCATTCTGCTGCTCCTCCTATCCGAACCGGACCCGCTGCGCTGTGCTCCGGTTTGGTTTTGGCAGTTACCGTGAAAGGACGCCGGAAGCATTTGCTTCCGGCGCCCTTTCCTGTTCTATTCCTCCCCGGCGTCCCGGACGCTGGGGAGCATGCTCAAATTGTCCTCCGGGGTGTTCACATACATGTCCTCGCATGTCCGCTGGGCCGCGATCAAAAGCTCGATGGCCTGCTCGGTGGCCCGGAACAAGGTCAGATACATCTTTTTATAGTCGGGCATCCAATCACCTCATGACAATTTCAACCTGAAACAGATTAAAAGTAAATAACCTGTTTTAGGTTATGCCATACTCTGTTCGAGGTGAAGACCATGAACAGATTGCGGGATTTACGTGAAGATGCGGACCTGAATCAGACTCAGGTAGCCCGATTTCTTGGAATGTCCCAAACCGGATATTCCAAGTATGAAACCGGGGAGAATGACATTCCCACACAGGTGCTCATCAAGCTGGCTGCATTCTATAAAACCAGTACCGATTATATTCTGGGTATCAGTGACCGGCGAGATCCCATTTGACGATGGCGGCGTGGAGCCTGGCTCCACGCCGCCGTTTCTGTCTTCTTCGGCGGGGAAAAAATTTGCTTCATTGTTGGAATAACAACATACAAGGCCGTAAAAGAATTGTATA
>CAUBHZ010000323.1 GCA_958435885.1 uncultured Intestinimonas sp.
AGGAATCCGGCGGCCCGTCTTTACGCCCCCATTGAGCACCAGCACCGTCCACAGGAGACTCCGCCGGTGGAACAGGGAAAACCTGTGGTCCTATCCCCACTTTTTTCGCCGCCTGCGTGGGTGGGGGTCGGAACGTGGTGGCGCTGCCTGGTATTACCGTTTCTGTGGGGCGCGGCTCCGCTTTTCTTACCTGTTCACTCTTCACTTTTCCCTCTTCCTTTTAAAACCTTCCCCCTAGAAGGGGGAAGGTTTTAGGACTCGTCCCTCCCCGCCGGAGGGACGGGTCCTTTTCCTTTTGCCGGTCCCTGGACTTTCCCTTGTAAGTGCCGGGGGGATTTGGTATAATAAAAGTTGATTTTTTGAAATTTGAGGGCAAACGGATGAAGTACAAGAAATGGAATCTGGCAGCCCCGGAAAGGAGCGCCGTGGAAGGGCTGCGGAGGGCCGGGCTGCCGGCTCTGGCGGCCCTGGTGCTGTGCGCCCGCGGGCTGGACGCCCCGGCGGCGGCGGAGGACTTCCTGGCGGCCGGGGAGGCGCCCCTCCACGACCCCTTCTTCCTCAGGGACATGGACAAGGCGGCGGCCCGGCTGGGGCTGGCCCTGGAGCGGGGGGAGTCCATCGCCGTCTACGGCGACTACGATGTGGACGGCATCACGTCCACCTGTCTTCTGACCCAATTTCTCCGCAGCCGGGGGGGTCAGGTCATCCCCTACATCCCCGACCGGCTGGAGGAGGGCTACGGCCTCAACCGGGAGGCGGTGGACCACCTGCACCAGGCGGGGGTGAGCCTCATCGTGACGGTGGACTGCGGCATCACCGCCGCCGCCGAGACCGAGTATGCCAACAGCCTGGGCATGGAGGTCATCATCACCGACCACCACGAGTGCAAGGAGGTCCTCCCCGCCGCCGCGGCGGTGGTGGACCCCCACCGGGAAGACTGCGCCTATCCCTTCCCCTGTCTGGCGGGGGTGGGGGTGGCCCTGAAGCTGGCCCTGGCCCTGACGCCGCCGGAGGGGCGGCAGGCGGTCTTTGAGGGCTGCGCCGACCTGGCCGCCGTGGGCACGGTGGCCGACGTCATGAGCCTCACCGGGGAGAACCGGACCATCGTGCGGCAGGGGCTCCGGGCCCTGGCCCACACCAGACGGCCCGGCTTCAGGGCTCTTATCCGGGAGGCGGGGGCGGAGAGCCGGTGCCTCACCGCCTCGGGCATCGGCTTCACCCTGGCGCCCCGGATCAACGCCGCCGGGCGCATGGGGAAGGCCTGGGTGGCCGCCGAGCTCCTCCTCACCGACGACCCCGCCCGGGCCGAGGAGCTGGCCAAGGAGCTGTGCGAGCTCAACCGGGAGCGGCAGGCCATCGAGGCCGACATCTACCAGGAGTGCCTCTCCCGCCTGGAGCGGGAGTCGGCAGGTCCCCGCCGGGCCCTGGTCCTCTCCGGGGAAAACTGGCACCAGGGGGTGGTGGGCATCGTGGCCTCCCGCCTGGCCGAGCGGTACTCCTGCCCCACCTTCATGATCTGCCTCCAGGACGGCAAGGGGAAGGGCTCCTGCCGGAGCTTCGGGGGCTTCAACCTCTTTAAGGCCCTGGAGTCCTGCGCCGATCTGCTGGAGGGCTTCGGGGGCCACGCCCTGGCCGCCGGCTTCACCATTCTGGCCGAACACATCGACGCCTTCCGGAAGCGGATGGAGGAGTGTGTGGAGGCCTGGAGCGGCGGGGCGGAGCTGGTGTCGGTGCTGGACATCGACGCCGAGCTCCCCGACCCCGATCTCCTGACGGTGGAGGAGGTCCACGGCCTTGGGGTGCTGGAGCCCTACGGGGCGGGCAACCCCAAGCCGGTATTCTCCCTCTCGGGCTGCACCGTGTCCACCCTCAGCGAGGTGGGGGGCGGCCGGCACCTGAAGCTGCGCCTGAGCCGCTGCGGCCACAGCCTGGACGCCATCTTCTTCTCGGTGACGGCCCGGATGGCGGGTCTTGCCCCCGGGGACCGGGTGGACGTGGCCTTTACCCCCCAGATCAACGAATTCCGGGGCACCCGGTCGGTGCAGCTCCAGCTGTGCGACCTGCGCCCCGCCCCCACCCGCATGGAGGCCGAGCAGGCCCTCTACGACCGCCTGCGGCAGGGGGAGAACTTGACCGCCCGGGAGGCGGCCGCCCTCATCCCCAGCCGGGCGGAATTCGCCGCCGTGTGGCGGTATCTCAGCGGCCACGCCCGGCAGGGCCGGGTGGAGGACACCGCCCGCCGTCTGGCCCGGGGGGTCTCCCGGACCTACGGCATCAAGGAGACCGTCATGCGGACCATGGTCTGCCTGGAGGTCCTGGATGAGCACGGGCTCATCCGGGTGGAGCAGTCCACCGACCACCTGCGCATCGACCTGTGCCAGGTGGAGGGCAAGGTGGACCTGGAGGACTCCGCCCTCATGAAGCGGCTGCGCCGCCTCTCCCAGAGCTGAAGGCCGGGACGGGGCGCATTTTAGAAGAGGTGATCGTATGGACCCCGTCTTAGAGAGCTATCACGCCCTGGAGGAAAAGATCAAGCAGTATAACCACAACCTGGACACCAAGCGGCTCTACGCCGCCTTCCAGTACGCCGACAGCGCCCACTCGGGGCAGCTCCGCAAGGACGGCTCCCCCTATATCACCCACCCCCTGGCGGTGGCCGAGATCGTGGCCGAGCTGGAGCTGGACACCGACTCCATCATCGCCGCCCTGCTCCACGACTGCATCG
>CAUBHZ010000324.1 GCA_958435885.1 uncultured Intestinimonas sp.
ACGTCCACCCGGCCGCCGGGCTCGTTGTACTTGATGCCGTTCTCCATCAGGTTGGTGAGGAGCTCCCGGAGCCGTCCGGGGGCCATGGCCACCTGGGCGTCGTCGCCGGAGATATTGACGGTGATCTTCCCGTCCTGGGCCGCCTGCTCCAGGGCGGTCCTGCATTCCTGGGCCACGCCCAGCACGTCGGAGCGGTCGTCGGGCTGGGGCATGACCACCGACTCCAGCTCGGAGATCTTCAGCACGTCGTTGATGAGCTCGATGAGCCGGTCCACCTCCACGCCGATCATGGAGATGAAGCGCTTCTGGTCCTCGGGGTCCTTCACCATGCCGGAATTCATCATGTCGGTGAAGCCCTTGATGCTGGTGAGGGGGGTCTTGAGCTCGTGGGAGACGTTGGCGGCGAACTCGCTGCGGACGATCTGGAGCTTCTCCCCCTCCTGCTCCAGGGCCACCTCCTTCTCCTCCAGAGGCTGGGCCGTCTTCTGGGCCAGCTTCCGGGCCAGGATCAGGGTGAGCACCAGGGCCACCGCCGCGCCGCCCAGGAAGCCCACCAGGCCCTGGAAGAAGAGGGTGTTGACGGAGGAGATGGGCATGGAGATGCGGCCGATGTTGCCGTCGGTAAACTGCTTGGCCTCGTAGAGCAGGGTGTCGCCGGTGGTCTCGCTCTTCCGCTCGGCCTCGCCCCAGCCGGTCTCCATGGCGGAGATGACCTCGGGGCGGTTGGCGTGGTTCTCGGTGACCTCACCGTAGGTGTCGGAGAGGACGGTGCCGTCGGGGGCGATGATGGTGAGGCGCTTGTCGGGGGCGGCCTCCTTGAGCTGGGCCGCCCAGGCCTCGGGGTCGGTGTAGTAGTTCTGGGCGTCCATCAGGTCCAGCAGCTCCACCAGGGTCTGCCGGGTGGCCGAGATCTCCCGGGCCCGGTAGGCCCACACCCCGAAGATGCTGGAGAGGGCGATGCCCAGGGCCGCGATGAGGAAAAAGTATGTAGTCAGACGTCTTTTCATGAAACCTTCCTCCCACACAGAGGGCGGGTCAGACCATTTTGTAGCCCACGCCCCGCACCGTCTGGATATAGCCCTCCCCCAGCTTCTGGCGGAGGGTCTTGATGTGCATGTCCACCGTGCGGGTCTCGCCGGCAAAGTCGTAGTCCCACACCGCCTGGAGGATGTCGTCCCGGGTGAGCACCATGCCCCGGTGGGCGCACAGCAGCCGCAGCAGCTCGAACTCCTTGTAGGTGAGCTCCACCAGCTGTCCGTTCTTCCGCACCTCCCGGGCGGCCGGGTCGATCTCCAGGTCGCCGCAGGTGAGCACACTCTCCGCCCTGGGGCGGCCGGCCCTGCGCAGCAGGGCCTTCACTCTGGCCTGGAGCTCCATGATGCCGAAGGGCTTGACCACATAGTCGTCTGCCCCCGTCTCCAGACCTTTTACCTTGTCCATCTCGGAGGTGCGGGCGGTGAGCATGAGCACCGGCGTGTCCTCCAGCCGGGCATCGGTGCGGATGCGCCGGAGGATCTCCAGCCCGTCCATGCCCGGCAGCATGATGTCCAGGATGAAGAGGGAGGGCTTGCGCTCCCCGCCCTTTTCAAAGTACTCCTCCCCGGACTCAAAGCAGGCCACCTCGTAGCCCACGGAATGGAAATAATAGCGCAGCATCTCCCGGATGCTCTCATCGTCCTCGATGATCACGATGGTCTCCGCCATGGGGACACCCTCCTGTCGTACTGATGGTGCGGCCGCCGGCCGCCCAGGGCCTCATTGTCCAGTCCCAGCATACCACCTGGGCACCGGTCTTGCAAGCCCATCCGGTCCGCCTTACAGCTCGCCGGTCACGCAGAAGATGGCCCACTGGGCGATGTTCACGGCGTGGTCGGCCACACGCTCCAGGTACTTGGCGATGATGATGAAGTCGATGGAGCTGTCGGCCTCGTCCTTGTTCTCGGCCACCTCCTCGATGAGTTCCCCCTTGATCTGCTGGAAGAGCTCGTCCACCTCGTCGTCCAGGTTGACCACGGCGTGGGCGGTCTCCACGTCCCGGCCGGTGTAGGCGCTGATGGCCTGCCGGAGCATGAGCCCCGCCTTGCAGGACATGACGCCGATGTCCTTGGGCACCTTCACGTTCCCCTGCTTGGAGAGAAGAAGGGAGATCTCGGCGATGTTGGCGCACTGGTCACCGATGCGCTGGAGGTCAGTGACCATCTTCATGGCCGCCGAGATGGCCCGCAGGTCCCGGGCCACCGGCTGCTGCCGCAGCAGGAGCTGGAGGCAGCGGTTCTCGATGTCCCGCTCCATCTGGTCCATGGAGGAGGTCATGTCGATGGCCGCCTTGGCGGTGGACTCGTCGTCACTGGAGAGGCTCTCGGTGACCACGTCGATGGCGTCCTGGGCCACCCGGGCCATGACGGTGAGGGATTCGTTGAGCTCCAGGAGCTCCGCGTCAAAGGTCTTTCTCATATCAGCCAAACCTCCCGGTGATGTAGTCTTCGGTGCGCTGGTCCTTGGGCACGGAGAACATCTGCTCCGTGTCGCCGAACTCGATGAGCTCACCCAGCAGGAAGAAGGCGCACTTGTCCGAAATACGGGTGGCCTGCTGCATGTTGTGGGTGACGATGACGATGGTGTAGTCGTTCTTCAGATCGGCGATGAGGTCCTCGATCTTGGAGGTGGAGATGGGGTCCAGGGCGGAGGTGGCCTCGTCCATGAGGAGGACGTCGGGCTCCAC
>CAUBHZ010000325.1 GCA_958435885.1 uncultured Intestinimonas sp.
GACGCCGGACCGGGTGAGCTCCCCGGCCAGATACTCCGCCGCCGACAGCCGGAAGGTGTTGTCGGTGTTCACCACGAAGGTGAGGGAGAGGGGCTGCCGTCCCTGGTACCAGAGTCCGTCCTCCCCCTGGGTGCAGCCGGCCTCCTCCAGGAGCTGGGCAAAGACCTGGGGGGAGTAGTCCCGCCGCTGGGCCAGGATGTCGTCGTAGTCGGCGCAGTCCGGGTGGAGGGGCAGTGCGGCGGCCTGGGCGTGGCGGGAGTAGAGGGCCACCGCCACGGTATTCCGGTCCCAGGCCCGGTCCAGGGCCCGGCGGATGGCGGCGTTGGCGCAGGGACCTTTTTGGCAGTTGTAGCCGATGTAGACCATGGTGGTGGTGGGGTAGTCCCACACCGCGTGGTCGCCGGCGAAGCCCAGGGTGCTGGTGCCGGTGAGGTCGGCGGTGACCAGGGAGATGTCCTCGGTGTCAAAGGCGGAGATGAGGTCGTCGGCGGCCTGGATGGTCACCAGAGGGATGGTCTCCGCCGGCAGGTCCAGGTTCCGCCACCAGTCGGTCCGGGCGGTGAGCACAGCGCCCCCGTCGGCCTCGGTGAGCCGGTAGGGACCCGTCCCCGGCGGCACCGCGTCGGAGCCCGCCTTGACCACGGGGATGTCCAGCAGGGCGGGCAGGGCGCCGTTGGGGGTGCGCAGGGTGAGCACCACGGCACCGTCCTGCTCGGCAATGGAGACCACGTCGTCCAGCCGCCCGGCGAACCGGGACTGGGGGCTCTGGGCCAGCTGGAGGGAGGCCACCACGTCGGCGGCGGTCAGGGGCGAGCCGTCGGAGAAGGTGACGCCGCTGCGCAGGCGGAAGGTCCAGGTGAGGCCGTCCTCACTGACGGCGTAGCTCTGGCACAGCCGGAGCTGGGGGTCAAAGGTCCGGTCCAGCTCGAAGAGCCCCTCCCAGATGAGGCCCGCGAGGGCCACGTTCACCTTGTCGGTGCTCAGGATGGGGTGGAGGCTGGCGGTGGTGCGGGGGAGGGTGAAGACGGTGCTCGCCTCCTCCCCGGTCTCCTCCACGGCCTCCGGCGTGGGGGTGGGGGTGGCCTCCGGCGGAGGGGCGCCGCAGCCGGAGAGCAGGACCAGGGCGAGGACCAGGGCAGACAGGCGGGATGGTTTCATAGGCGGCTCCTGATGAGTGATAGGTATGGAAAAGAGCGAAAAGCGGAGAACAATATCCCTCTTTTCGCTCTTTTGAGTTATAAAAGCTGAATAACGGCGGCCTGGCTGCCACGGACGCCGCCGGTGAAGCGGTGGGACCAGTACTTTTCCGGCAGGCAGGCGGTGCAGTCGGCGGAGACGGAGATGTGCTCGGGCCGCAGGCCGGAGCGCTCCAGGCGCATGGCGTTGATGCCCTTCAGGTCCACCTTGAACTTGCCGTTCTCGATGGGGGAGAGGAAGGGGGTGGCCCGGACGCCCAGGGCGGCGGTCATGGCGTTGGGCACGTCCTCGTGGGTCTCGAAGCAGCACCGGGAGATGCCGGGGCCGATGGCGGCCAGGATGTCCTCCGGGCGGCAGCCGTAGAAGGCCATCTTCTCCACCGCCCGCTCCACGATGCCGGCGGCGGTGCCCCGCCAGCCGGCATGGACGGCGGCAATGACCCGGCGGACCGGGTCGTAGAGGAGGACGGGCAGGCAGTCGGCGCTGAAGATGACCAGGGCCACGCCGGGGATGTCGGTGACCAGACCGTCGGCCTCGTAGGGCTCCGGGTCCAGCAGGCCGGCCTTGATGTCGGCGGCGGTGACGGGCCGGACCACGTCGCTGTGGACCTGGTTGGTCATGGCCACCGTGCTCAGGTCTGCC
The DNA here is from genome assembly GCA_958435885.1 of uncultured Intestinimonas sp. Next base: position 1,840 of record CAUBHZ010000325.1, read on the forward strand.
CCCACGGCGGCGAAGAACCGGCGGTAGTTCTCCCGGACGTGCTCAGGATCGTCGCCCCGGGTGGAGCCCAGGTTGAGGCTCTCATAGATGCCGGTGCTCACGCCGCCCAGCCGGGTGGAGAAGCCGTGGACCACCCCGCCGGCGTGCTCAAAGGCCTCCGCCGACAGGTAGGTGACGCCGGCGCTGATCTTGTCGTGGATCTCCAAAGAGGTGCTCCTTTCTGGACCAAAGGGGGCTTGTCCCCTGGGGGTGGGGACGGCGTGACCGCCGTCCCCGCTGTGCGGGTGCCTTTTGTGCGTTACTGCTGGTCGGGATGATACTCCTTACAGGTGCATTTCTATTCCCCACGGGGCCTGCCCCGTGGGGACCCCTTTCCTGCACTCAGCCTGGGCGGAATGAATCCGCCTAGGCCCAAGGTTTTCACCTGGGAGTGAAAACGCTTGGACGGCGTGACCGCCGTCCCCGCTGTTCGGGTGCCTTCTGTGTGTTACTGCTGGTCGGGATGATACTCCTTACAAGTGCATTTCTTCCACTTGAGGCCGCTGCCGCAGGGACAGGGGTCGTTACGGCCAATCTTGACGCCCTTGTGGACCACGGGCTGCTGCTTGACGGAGCCGTCACCGCCGCCGGAGGTGCCGGTGACCTTGGCCACCCGCTTGCGCTCCACGGTGCCCTCGCCGTTCTTGACCTGGATGCGGACGATGAACACGCGGCGCACCGTCTCCTCCTGGATGGCGGCGATCATCTCCTCGAACATCTCGTAGCCCTCGCGCTTGTAGGCCACCACCGGGTCCTCCTGGCCGTAGGCCCGCAGGCCGATACCCTGGCGCAGCTCGGTCATAT
>CAUBHZ010000326.1 GCA_958435885.1 uncultured Intestinimonas sp.
AGATCCGCCGCAAGCCCTACGCCGTCATTCTCTTCGACGAGATCGAGAAGGCCCACCCCGACGTGCTCAACATCCTGCTCCAGATCCTGGATGACGGCCGGATCACCGACGCCCACGGCCGGACGGTGAACTTTGAAAATACAGTCATCGTCATGACCTCCAACGCCGGCAGCAACACCAAATCGGGCTCTGTGGGCTTCGCCCGCACCGCCAATGAACAGGGCAGGGAGCGGGCCATGAAGGCTCTTCAGGAGTTCCTGCGGCCCGAGTTCATCAACCGGGTAGACGAGATCGTCTACTTCAACCAGCTCACAGAGGACAACTTCAAGGCCATCGCCGCCCTGATGCTCCAGGAGCTCCAGGACTCCCTGGCCGAGAAGGGCATCGTCTTCACCTGGCAGGACAGCCTGCTGGACTATCTGGTGAAAAAGTCCTATTCCGCCGCCTACGGCGCCCGCAACCTGCGCCGCCTGATCCAGAAGGAGCTGGAGGATGCTATCGCCTCCCGCATCATCGACAGCTGGCAGCACCCGGTCGCCCGGCTGGATGCCGCCTCCGACGGCGAGCAGCTGGTCCTGTCCGCCCTGTAAAGATCCCTAAGTCCTTTTGCGTCCCTCTGGCGGCGCTGCCGCCGTCATCTTTGTTCCCAAGAGCGTGTGGGCACAAAAAGGGGCCCGGAACGATATCAAAAAATGCCCGGCAGTCTGTGACTGCCGGGCGTTTTTTGTTTTCAGGACCGCGCTCAGCCCTTGGCGATGGTGGCGGTATCCATAGCGATCATAAGCTCCTCATTGGTAGGGATCAGCAGCACCTTCACCTTGGAGTCGGCGGCGGAGATGACGGTCTCCTTCCCCCGGACACTGTTGGCCTCGGCGTCCATCTTGACCCCCATGAACTCCAGGTCGGAAGCGATGGCCAGGCGCTGGGAGGCGGAGTTCTCGCCCACGCCGGCGGTGAAGATGATGGCATCCACGCCGCCCATGGCGGCGGCATATGCGCCAATGTACTTCTTCACCCCGTAGTTGAACATATCCACCGCCAGGCCAGCCCGCTCGTTGCCTTCCTTGTGGGCGTTCTCCAGGTCACGGAAGTCGGAGGACACGCCGGACACGCCCTGCACGCCGGACTTCTTGTTCAGGATAGACACCATCTCCTTGATGTCATAGCCGTACTTGCCCATGATATACTCCAGGATGCCGGCGTCCAGGTCGCCGGAGCGGGTGCCCATGGGGAGTCCGGCCAGAGGGGTGAAGCCCATGGTGGTGTCCACGCTCTTGCCCCCATCGATAGCGGTGACGGAGGAGCCATTGCCCAGGTGGCAGGAGATCAGCTTGAGCTCCTCGATGGGCTTGCCCAGCATGGCGGCGGCGCGGCCGGCTACGTACTTGTGGCTGGTGCCGTGGAAGCCGTAGCGGCGGACCTTGTCCTTCTCATAGTACTCGTAGGGCAGCGCGTACATGTAAGCCTTGGCGGGCATGGTCTGGTGGAAGGCGGTGTCGAACACGGCCACCTGAGGCACGTCCTTGCCCATGACGGCGGTGCAGGCGTTGATGCCGGTGATGTTGGCGGGGTTGTGGAGAGGCGCCAGGGGGATGCAGTCCTCCAGAGCCTTCATCACCTCGTCGGTGATGAGGACAGACTGGTTGAAAGCCTCGCCGCCGTGGACCACCCGGTGACCCACCGCGTCGATCTCCTTCATGGAGCCGATCACGCCGTTGTCCTTGTCCACCAGGGCGTCCAGCACAGCCTGGATGGCCTCAGAGTGGGTGGGCATGGCAATGTCGATAGCGTCCAGCACCTGCTTGCCCTCCATCTGGGGCTTATAGGTGAACTTGCCGTCGATGCCGATGCGCTCGCAAAGGCCCTTGGCCAGCACCTGCTGGGTCTCGGGGTTGAGCAGCTGATACTTCAGGGAGGAGCTGCCGGCGTTGATGACCAGAATATTCATGGGAAACGATCTCCTTTTCACAGTTTTTGTTGCCTATCTGGGCGGAATGTACTAAACTGTATCTGTACCTGATGGAATCATTCTACTGCTTTTTCCCCTGGAGGACAACCATTTTTTTGGATTTCATCATACATTTTTTCAAGCATCTCCATACAGACATCCTATCAGACAGGGGGCGTTCCGCTTGAAAACTGCCGGTATCGTAGCCGAATACAATCCCTTCCACACTGGCCACGCCTATCAGATCGCCCGCACCCGGGGGCTCCTGGGTGCGGACTGCGCCGTCGTCGCTGTCATGAGCGGCAACTGGGTCCAGCGGGGCGCCTGCGCCGCAGCGGACAAGTGCACCCGGGCGGGCTGGGCCCTGGCCGGGGGGGCGGACCTGGTGCTGGAGCTGCCCACAGTGTGGGCGGCCTCCTCCGCCGAGTCCTTTGCTACGGGCGCCGTCGCCCTGCTCCGGGCCTGCGGCGTGGTGGACGTCCTCTCCTTCGGCAGCGAGAGCGGGGACCCGGCCGCCCTGGCCGCGGCGGCCGCCTGCCTGGACAGCGAGGCATACCGGGCGGGCCTGAGCCGCTTTCTGGACGAAGGGATGCCCTTCGCCGCCTGCCGCCAGGCTGTGGTGGCGGCCCTGCTGGGATCGGAGCGGGCGAAGGTCCTCTCCCGTCCCAATGACAACCTGGGGGTGGAGTACCTGCGGGCCGCCTCCGCCCTGG
>CAUBHZ010000327.1 GCA_958435885.1 uncultured Intestinimonas sp.
GCCGCCGACATCGCCTACCACCGCAACAAGCTGGAGAAGCGGGGCTTCCAGAAGGCCATCAACATCTGGGGCGCCGATCATCACGGCCATGTGGCCCGGCTCCAGGCCGCCCTGGACGGCCTGGGTCTGGACGGCTCCCACCGGCTGGTGGTGGTGCTCATGCAGCTGGTCAACCTGCTCCAGGACGGCCAGCCCGTCCGCATGTCCAAGCGCTCCGGCAAGGCCATCGCCCTCCACGACCTGCTGGACGAGATCAGCGTGGACGCCGCCCGGTACTTCTTCAACTCCCGGTCCTCCACCTCCCCCCTGGACTTCGACCTGGACCTGGCCGTCCGGGAGGACTCGGACAACCCGGTCTACTACGTCCAGTACGCCCACGCCCGTATCTGCTCCATGGTGCGGAAGATGGCCGAGGAGGGGGTGGCCGTCCCCGCCGCCGCCGCCGTGGACCCCACTCTTCTCACCGAGCCCGAGGAAAAGGCCCTGCTGAAGGCCCTTTCCGAGCTGCCCGAGGAGATCCGGCTGGCCGCCCGGGACTACGATCCCTCCCGGATCAACCGGTACCTGGTGGAGCTGGCGGGCAGCTTCCACCGGTTCTACAACACCTGCCGCTGCATGGTGGATAACGCCGCCCTCCGGGATGCCCGGCTGAAGCTGGCCGACACCACCCGGGCCGTCATCGCCGACGGCCTTCAGCTGCTGGGTGTGTCGGCTCCCGAGAAAATGTAACATGATATGAGCACGTAAAGGGGCTCCGGACTTGTCCGGAGCCCCTTTTTGAGCATGCTCGCCAGAATCATCTGAAAATGGCAGAGATGACATTGTAAAAACTGCACAATTTTATGGGCGGAAAACTGGGCTGTTCGGAGAAAAGAAAGGGGGGCGTTGCAAATAAAAACGTGCTCATGGTATCATCGAATTGCCTTTACCAGGAAGGAGGAATGCCGGGATCAAAAAAGCCCCCGCAGGCGCCTGAGGGCGCCGGACTCAAATGAGACTATTTTTTGAGTAACAGGAGGAAGGAATATATGAAAAACCGCAAGAGCAGCAAACTGCTTGCCCTGGGCCTGGTGTTCGCGCTGGGGCTGGGTATGTCCACCGCGCTGGCCGCCGTCTCCGTCGCCCCCGCCACCACCAAGGTGACCGTGGACGGCGAGGCCGTGTCCGTGGAGGCATATAACATCGACAACGGCAGCAACTACTTCAAGCTCCGTGACTTCGCCTCCAATCTGGACTTCGGTCTCACCTGGGACGCCGCCACCGACACCGCCGCCATCGATACCACCGCCCACTATAAGCCCGATCCCACTCAGCTCATCACCGGCAACTGGGCGCCCGCCACCCGTGCCCGCATCCAGGCCGTCATTGATGAGAACGCCAACAGCGGCAAGTATGTGGTGTTTGACTTTGACAATACCTCCGTCATCTTCGACGTGGAGGAGGCCCTGCTCATCTACCAGATCGAGAACCTGGCCTTCAAGATCGCTCCCGCCGACCTGGAGGGCGTGCTGGAGACCCAGATCCCCGACCTGAACACCCCCGTGGGCAAGACCGTGGACGACAAGGACGTCACTGTGGCCCATCTGGTGGCTGATATCACCAGCGACTACCAGTGGCTCTATGAGAATTACGAGGGCTTCGGCGCCGGCGGCAAGTACGGCCTGGACTACATCCACGCCACCAACCAGTACCAGGACTTCGCCGCCAAGCTGCGCTACATGTACACCTCCGTGGGCGACACCTTTGACGCCTCCGTGTCCTACCCCTGGGTCACCTACCTCTTCACCGGCATGACCCCCGACGAGGTCTATGACCTGGCCGCCACCTCTCACCAGTACTGGGCCGACTACGGCCGCTACGCCTCCGAGACCTGGACCTCCCCCGTGGAGCTGCCCGGTGAGGCCGGCGTGGTGTCTATTAGCTTCACCACCGGCTTGACCTTCACCGATGAGCTCAAGGACCTGTACGCCACCCTGATGGCCAACGACATCGACGTGTACATCGTCTCCGCCTCCTTCATCGATGTCATCCGCGCCGCCAACGACACCATGGGCTACAACGTCCCCGAGGATCACGTCTTTGCCATGCGCAACGTGCTGGTGGACGGCAAGTACACCAACGAGTACGACTACAACTGGGGCGGCGAGGGCAAGTATGCCCAGACCCAGGCTGCCGGCAAGAGCACCATCATCACCAACTTCATCGCCCCCAAGTATGAGGACGTGGGTCCCCTGATGGTCTTCGGCGACAGCGCCGGCGACTGGAACATGATGACCGACTGGATGGAGAAGGGCGACACCGTTCTGGGCGTCATCTTCAACCGCTACCGCAAGCCCAGCAGCGATCCCATCTGGGAGGGCTCCAACGAGGCCGCTCAGAACATCGGCGATCCCGACGCCCGCTTTGTGCTCCAGGGCCGCGACGAGAACACCGGTGAGCTCCGTCCCAGCGAGAAGTCTATCCTCCTGGGCACCACCGAAGAGGTCCTGGTCCGTCCCGCCGAGTAAGGCGCCGGACCGGCCCTGAAAAAGGAAAGACAGCAAGACGAGCGCCCCGGCCATTGGCCGGGGCGCTTGTTTTTGAGGACCGGGTATGGTATACTGTGAGCCGATAAAGGCCGCTCCGGCGGCCAACACTGAGGAGGAACTGCAATTTATGGA
>CAUBHZ010000328.1 GCA_958435885.1 uncultured Intestinimonas sp.
GCCGTCCAGGTAGCGCAGCTCCTGCTCGTGGAGGGCCCGCACCTTGGCCACATAGGCAGCGGTGGCGGATTGGGCGGCGGACAGACGGAACTCCTCGTCGCCGGCCTGCTTGCGGATATTGGCCACCCGCTCCTTGGCCTCCCCTTCGGCGTCGGAGAGGATCTGGGCCTTTTTGGCCTCCGCCTCCTTCACCAGCTCGTCGGCCATCCGCTGGGCGGTCATCAGCGCCTTGCGCATGGCGTCCTCGGTGGCGCGGTACTCCTCCACCTTCTCCACCAGGACCTTCATCTTGCTCTTCAAAACGGCGTTCTCATTGTACAGTGAGGTATAGTCCGCTGTGAGCAGATCCAGAAATTCATCCACCTGAGCCATGTTGTAGCCGCCGAAGGAAGCCTTGGGAAAGGCGCGCTCGGAGACCTCCTGAGGAGTGAGCATATTCATTACCTCCTAAATCAAAACGCTTTTTTCAGCGCAGGACCTCGTCGTCGTTCTGGGCGCGCCAGTCAAAATACTGTTCCAGGACCACGGGAGTGCCGTCGTCCCAGGTGAGGTGGGTCACCAGATAGCCCATCAAGTCCGACAGGGCCTGTCCGTACAGCCGCTGGGCCGTCCAGATACCCTCTTCGGCTGGGAGCAGGGCATAGATATCCCCCTCCTCCCAGGAGGCTGGGGCGCAGGGCCAGGCGAGAGTCCCGTCCGCCTCATAGAGCGGTCCCTCCCCCCGCAGCTCCAGCCATTGGAGCAGATCCAGCGTCTCCACGGTGCCGGTCTCGGGTACGGTGATCTGGGCGGTCATGCCGGCCTGAACACTCTGGATAGACCAGAGGGGGAGCTCCAGGACCTGAAAAGCTCCCTTGTCATAGGAGAGGACATGCACTTCCAGCATGCCGGCCCCGGCCCCATTGGACTGTGGGATCAGACCGGCCACCACCAGGGACGCGCCCTGCCGGTCCTGAATGGAGAAGAACAGGGGCTGATCCTGCTGGGGAGAATAGTAATAATACCGGCCATTCAGGTCACAGGTGACCAAGTCATCCCCAATCTGGGCCTCTACATACCAGCGGAACAGCAGATTCCGGGAATCCGAGCCCTCCGGCGGCAGCGCCTCAGGGGGCAGGTCGTCCGCGGCCTGAAGGGCATACAGGCGGACGGCCTCCTCTGCGCCGTCTCCGTCCAGATCCATGGAGAGGCAGCCATGCTCCATGAGGAGCGGGGCCTGCGGCTCCTCGTCTTCGGAGGCGGAGGCGGCCCCTCCGCCGGCGCAGCCGGACAGCAGGGCCAGGAGCAAAAGGAGGGGGAGGAGCCGGCCCGGCGGCCGAACGGCGACGCGTCCCATCTGCTCAGAAGTACAGCCCGTTGTTCTCCAGCTCGTCGATCAGATCCCCCAGGATGTCCACATTGTAGGGGGTGATGAGATAGGTAGAGATGGCCACCTTCTTGATCTTGCCCTCGTTGGCATAGGCCACGCCGGAAAGAAAATCCAGCAGGCGGCGGGCGATCTCCTTGTTGGTGGACTCCAGGTTGAGCACCACGGTGCGCTTCTCCCGCAGATGGTCGGCGATCTCGCTGGCGTTCTCAAAGCGCTCTGGCTTTACCAGCACCACCTGGAGCTGAGTAGTGGTGTGAATATTGACGACCTTGTTGCTGCGGCGCTCCGGCTCGACCGGGGCGCTGTACAAAGAGCCCGTGCGGTCCATCCGCTCAGAGCGGTCCCGGCGCTCAGGGACGGCAGCACGAGGCGCCGGCTCAAACTCCTCGAAATCGTCCTCGTCCTCATCCTCGTAGGGGTGGGCCAAGCGCTTGAGTTCATCCATAAATCCCATAGCGGTATCCTCTCTTTTCCTTGGTGTAAGCTCTGCCGCCGGTTCAACGGGCGGTGTGCATGGGCGGCCGGGGGCCGAACAGCGCGGTGCCGACCCGGACCAGCGTGGCCCCCTCGGCGATGGCGTCCTCAAAGTCGCCGCTCATTCCCATGGACAGGCAATCGATATCACATTGATTATCGGACATTTCGCGTCTTATGTCAACAAAAAGCTGATACATTTTTGCAAAAAAAGGCCGATTGGCACCGGGGAGGGGGCTGATAGGCGGGATGGCCATCAAACCCCGCAGGCGCACATGGGGCAGGGACTGAGCCAGCTCAGCCAAGGGACGGAGCTGGGCCGGGTCCACCCCGCCCTTGCTCTCCTCCATGCCGATATTTACCTCCAGCAGGATGTCCTGAACCAGGCCCAGCTTGTCCGCCTGGGCCTCCACAGCCTGGAGCAGGTGCTCCGACCCCACCGACTGGATCAGGTCCACCCGTCCCACCACCTGCTTGACCTTGTTGGTCTGGAGGTGGCCGATAAAATGGACACGGGCGCCCTCATAGGCGCCGGCGGCCAGGTGGGCGGTGAGTTCTTGGACCCGGTTCTCTCCGCACAGGGTGATGCCGGCGGCGATGGCGGCGCGGATGGTGTCGTCGCTCTGCACCTTGGTGGCGGCGCACAGGGCGATATCCTCCGGGCGGCGGCCGGACGACTCTGCCGCGGCCGCCATGCGGGCCCGGACTGCCTGGACCTGCTGTTGGATGGACATATGCAATCTCTCTCTTTCTCTACAGGTGGCGGGCTGCCGGATGGGCGGCCCTCAGAAATTCAGCAATTTCCCGTCATAGA
>CAUBHZ010000329.1 GCA_958435885.1 uncultured Intestinimonas sp.
GGCACCGTGCTGGTGGGCGATACTGTCACCATTCCTGACGATGCCAGGCAGGATGTGACCTACGTCCACGTCAACTGCACCGAGATCGCCACCTCTTTGGGCAACCCCAAAGGTGCCAACGTGGTCATGACCGGCGCCGTTGTCAAGCTCATGGGCGACTTCACAAAGGAGGCCGCCGTCGCCGCCATGAACCACATGTTCGAGAAACAGGGCAAGGCCAAGTTCAACGAGTCCAATGCCAAAGCCTTTGACGCCGGCTACAACGCCGTGGAGTGCCTCTCCGACGCCTCCTGCGTCCGCTGAGAGACTGATGCAAACGCCGCCTGACCCATGCGGGTCGGGCGGCGTTCTTTTTTCCTCCATGTCCAGGACCCACCAGCTCTGGAAAGATCCTTTTCTTGTCTCTCTGCCCTGTTTTCGGTACAATAATTGCATCTATTCCATTTCAAAGGAGTACCCCATGGTTTTCCCAAGCTCTTTTCTGCGGCGGGCACTCTTTCTTTGCACCGCTTTGCTGCTGCTGCGGCCTCCGGTGGGAGCGGCTCCCTCCGACAGCGCCGACAGCGACGATACATATGCCGCCCCGGAATCCACCGTGGTGGGTTACTATGCCGGCTGGTCAGCCTACCAGGGCTACCGGGCCTCGGACATTCCCGCCCGGCTGCTGACCCACATCAACTACGCCTTCGCCATGATCGATCCTGACACCGGCGCCCTGGCTCTGGACAATCCCACCCAGGATGAGAAAAACTTTACCGCCCTCCGGGCTCTTCGGGAGGAACACCCCCATCTGAAGCTCCTGCTGTCGGTTGGCGGGTGGGACTACTCCGCCCACTTCTCCGACGTGGCCGCCACCGCCGCCGGACGGACCTCCTTTGCCCAGAGCTGTGCCAAGCTTCTTGCCGCCTATGACCTGGACGGCATCGATCTGGACTGGGAATACCCCGTCTCCGGCGGCACCGCCGGCACCAACCACCGCCCCCAGGACAAACAGAACTTTACCCTGCTCCTCCGGGCCATCCGCCAGGAGCTGGACCGCCAGGGAAACCGGGACGGCAAGGACTACCAGCTTACCATCGCCGGTGCCGCGGGGGACTGGTACCTTGGCAACATCCAGCCCACCGCCGTGGCCGACGTGGTGGACCACATCTTCCTCATGGCCTATGACATCCACGGCCCCTGGGACAAATACGCCGACTTCAACGCCCCCCTCTACACCCCCTCCGCCTCAGCCCCGCACTACCAGAACAGTGTCAGCGGCAGCGTGGAGGCCTATCTGGAAAAGGGCGTGCCCGCGGACAAGCTGGTGCTGGGCATGCCCCTCTACGGCTACCGCTACGACGGGGTGGACGGAAACGGGCTTTACAGCACCTTCACCGCCGCCCGCTCCATCCCCTACGACACCCTGGTGACCACCTACCTCTCCGACCCGGCCTACCGGCAGCTCCGGCACGCCGAGGCCAGGGTCCCCTACCTCTACGGCAATGGCAGCTTTCTCTCCTATGACGACCCGGAGTCCATGGCCGAAAAGGCCGCCCTGGCCCGGGAGCTGGACCTCCTTGGCATCGGCTTTTGGGAGCTCTCCCAGGACAGGGGCGCCGTTCTCATGGAGAGCGCTGTCTCCCAGCTGGACGGCGTCCCCTTTACCGACGTCTCCTCCGGCGCCTGGTACGCCGCAGCCGTGGCCTACGTCCACCAGCAGGGCTGGATGACCGGCACCTCCTCCAACCTCTTCTCCCCCGATCTGCCCATCAGCCGGAGCATGGCTGCCACCATCCTCCACCGTCTGGCAGGCAGTCCCCGGTCCGGAGATCCCGGCTTCCCCGACGTGGAGGCCGGCACCTGGTATACCCAGGCTGTGGCCTGGGCAGCGGAGGAGGCCATCGTCCTGGGCTATGACGACGGCACCTTCGGGCCCAAGGACCCGATCACCCGTGAGCAGTTGGCCGCCCTGCTCTACCGCTACGCCCGGTATCAGGGCTACGACACCTCCGGCCGGGCCAGCCTCTCCGGCTATGCCGACGCCGCCCAGGTGAGTCCCTACGCCCGGACCGCCATGGCTTGGGCGGTGGACACCGGCCTGCTCACCGGCCGGACCCAGACCACCCTGGTTCCCGGCGGCACCGCCACCCGGGCGGAGCTGGCCGTGATCCTGGAACGGTTTGCCGCCCTCTTCCTCCTCTGAACAAAAAAACGTCCTGTTTCCCGCCACGGCGGGAAACAGGACGTTTTTGCGTAAAAGATTACTTGGACAGGTAGACCGCCTTCATGGCCGCGTAGGTCATATAGCAGTCCAGCTTGGACACGGTCTCGAAGGGGGCGTGCATGCTCAGCACGGGCACACCGGCGTCGATGGTGTCGATGTCCCGGTTGGCCATATAGCAGGCCACGGTTCCGCCGCCGCCGGCATCCACCTTGCCCAGCTCGGCCATCTGCCACACCACATCGGCGCTGTCCAGCATGGCCCGGACCTTGGCCACCACCTCAGCGGAGGCATCGGAGGAGCCGGACTTGCCCCGGGCGCCGGTGTACTTGGCCAGGCCCACGCCGTAGTTGACCTTGGCGCTGTTGCGCTTCTCATAGACCTCGGCGAAGTTGGGGTCGAAGGCGGCGGTGACGTCGGCAGAGAGGCAGAAGGACTTCTCATAGCAGGCC
>CAUBHZ010000330.1 GCA_958435885.1 uncultured Intestinimonas sp.
TGCCGTTGTCCCCCAGCAGGGCGATGCGCTCGCCCCCCACCACCTCCAGGTCCACATGCTCAAAGAGGGTCCGGTCCCCGAAGGACTTCTTCAGGTCCTTGATGACCATGACCTCGTCTCCCCGGAACTCCCGCTCGCCGAACTTGATGTCCAGCTTCCGGTCCTTCCGGGGCTTGTCCGTCTTGCGCAGGCGTTCGATGCGCTTTTCCATGGAGAAGGCCCGCTTGTGGAGCTTGTCGTTGCCCATGAAGGCCCACAGGTGCATCTTGTCCGCCGCCGCCTGGAGCTGCTCGATCTTGGCCTGCTCCTTCTCATATTGCTTGAGCTTCTCCTGATAGCGGCGCTCCTTCTCCTCCACATAGTAGCTGTAATTGCCGGCGTAGAACTCGGCCTTGCCGTTCTCCAGCTCGATGACCCGACTCACCACCTTGTCCAGGAACCAGCGGTCGTGGGAGATGGTAAGGACGGTGCCCTTGAACCGGGAGAGGTAGTCCTCCAGCCACTCGGTGCAGCGCAGGTCCAGGTGGTTGGTGGGCTCGTCCAGCAGCAGCACGTCGGTGTCCTCCAGGATGAGGCGGCCCAGGTTCACCCGGGTCTTCTCACCGCCGGAGAGGTCGGCGAAGGGACGCTGGCGCATGTCGGCGGAGATGTCCAGGCCGTTGCACACCTTGTTGAGGGGGGTCTCCACGTCGTAGCCGCCGCCGGACTCGAAGGCGGCGGTCAGGGCGTCATACCGGCGCAGGAGGGCGGGATCGCTCTCCCCCGCCGCCATCCGGGCGGTGAGGGCCTCCATCTCCTTTTCCATATCCTTGAGCCGCTGGAAGGCCGCCCGCAGCACCATCTCCACCGTATAGCCCTCGGGGTACACCGGGATCTGGGAGATGAGCCCCACCCGCTTGCCCGAGGCCACCGACACCTGGCCCTCGTCGGGCTCCAGCTCTCCGGTGAGGATGCGGAAGAGGGTGGTCTTGCCCGCCCCGTTCTTGCCCAGCAGGCCCACCCGCTCCCCGGTGTCCACCTGGAAGGTGACCCCGTCCAGGATCTTCCGGCCCACTTCAAATTCTTTACTGACGCTTGACACGGATATGTCTATCATTCGTTTACTCCCGCTCCACGATGTGGTATGATGAACATGTAACAATTTTGCTGAATAAGGAGGCCATGCGCCATGGACGCCATTCGCTGGCAGGGGGATTCCCTTGCCCTTCTCGATCAGACCCGGCTCCCCACGGAGGAAGTCTGGGACGACTACACCGACTACCGAAGGGTGGTGGACGCCATCCGGCGCCTAGTGGTCCGGGGCGCCCCGGCCATCGGCATCGCCGCGGCCTATGCCGTCTGTCTGGCTGCCATGGAGTTCCGGGACCAGAGTCCCGAGGACTTCCGGGCCAGCATGGACCAGGCCATGAAGGACCTGGCCGCCAGCCGGCCCACGGCGGTCAACCTCTTCTGGTCCCTGGACCGGATGAAGCTCACCCTCTCCGCCGCCGGCAGCGGCGCCGAGTCCATTCCCGTCCTCACCCGGGAGGCCGAGGCCATCCACCGGGAGGACATCGCCATGAACCGGAAGATCGGCCGGTACGGCGCCGAGCTGGTGCCCGCGGGCGCCCGCATCCTCACCCACTGCAACGCCGGCGCCATCGCCACCGGCGGCTACGGCACCGCGTTGGGCGTCGTGCGGGCCGCCCATGCCAAGGGGAACGTGGAGATGGTCTACTGCGACGAGACCCGCCCCCTGCTCCAGGGCGCCCGGCTCACCGCCTGGGAGCTGGTGAAGGACGGCATCCCCGCCACCCTCATCACCGACAACATGGCGGCCTCCCTCATGGCCCAGGGTAAGATCGACATGGTGTTCCTGGGCTGCGACCGCATGGCCCGCAACGGCGACTTTGCCAACAAGATCGGCACCTACGGCGTGGCGGTGCTGGCCGCCTACCACGGCATCCCCTTCTACACCGTGCTGCCCTCCTCCACCATCGACATGTCCATCCCCGACGGGAAGCACATCGTCATCGAGCAGCGGGACCCCAACGAGGTCACCCACTTCGCCGGGGTGCAGACGGCGCCGGAGGGCGTGGGGGTCTACAACCCCGCCTTCGATGTGACCCCCCACAAGCTCCTCACTGGCATCGTCACCGAAAAGGGGGTCATCCACCCACCCTTTGAGGAGCGTCTGGCCCAGCTCTTCGGCTGAACCCATCCTCCAAAAGCCGTGCCGCTTTCCGCGGCACGGCTTTTTGTCTCTCTTACGGCTCCTCCGTGATGGACTTGAGGTAGTCCACCAGCTCTTCAAAGGCCATGCCCCGGGAGGCCTTGACCAGGATGGTGGAATCGGGCCGCACCAGCTGCTCCAGGATGGGCTTGGCCTCCTCCTTGGTCAGGCACCAGAAGGCCTCGGCCACGTTGGACTCCTGGGCGGCCTTGTAGATGTGCTGGGCCAGCTCGCCTACCGCCAGCAGGCAGTCGATGCCCGCCTTGGCCAGATAGGCGCCCACACCGGCGTGGAGGTTGGGGGCGAAGGGCCCCAGCTCAAGCATATCCCCCAGCACGGCGATCTTGTAGCCGGCGCCGGTCTTGGCCAGCACCTCCACCGCCGCCCGCATGGACTGGGGGTTGGCGTTG
>CAUBHZ010000331.1 GCA_958435885.1 uncultured Intestinimonas sp.
ACAAAGATCCCGGGGACGATACCGTCCACGGGATCTTTTTCTCTTATTTTACACCTCGCCGGTGGCCAGGGCTCTGGCCAGGGACTCCAGATGGTTGGGCTGGTAGTCCTCCACGCCGCCGTTGTCACAGGCGGCCGCCAGCGCCGGGTCGATGGGCAGCTTGGCCAGGACCTTCAGCCCCAGGTCGGCGGCCACCTGCTCGATGTGGCTCTCGCCGAAGATGGCGTGCTCCTTGCCGCAGTCGGGGCACTTGAAGTAGCTGTAGTTCTCCACCAGGCCCAGGATGGGGATGTTCATCATCTCGGCCATCTTCACCGCCTTGGTGACGATCATGCTCACCAGGTCCTGGGGGGAGGTCACCACGATGACCCCGTCCACGGGCAGGGACTGGAACACGGTGAGGGGCACGTCGCCGGTTCCGGGAGGCATATCCACAAACATATAGTCCACGTCGCCCCAGATGACGTCGGTCCAGAACTGCTTCACGGTGCCGGCGATGATGGGGCCTCTCCACACCACGGGGTCGGTCTCGTGCTCGGTGAGGAGGTTGAGGCTCATGATCTCCACACCGCCCTTGCTGACGGCGGGATAGATGCCCAGCTCGCTGCCGGTGGCGTGCTCATGGATGCCGAAGGCGGTGGGGACGCTGGGGCCGGTGATGTCGGCGTCCAGCACCGCCACCTTCTTGCCCAGTTTGGCCATGGCGGCGGCCAGGGAGCAGGTGACGGTGGACTTGCCGACGCCGCCCTTGCCGCTGACCACGGCGATGACGTTGCCCACGCTGGACAGGCCGTTGACGGGCTCTCTCAGGTCCATGGGGGCGGTGCGCTCCCCGCAGCTCTCGCCGCAGGTGGAGCAGTCATGGGTACATTCTGACATGATTTGTTTTCCTTCTTTCCTCTATGGTACCCCCGGTGAGGGGGAGGATCAGTAGTGATAGCTGCCGCCGCCGATGAACTCCCGGATGAGGGAGTCGGCGGGCACCAGGGCGGGGTCCAGGGGCTGGAAGCAGTCAAAGGCCTTCACCATGGCCTCCAGCTCGGCCCGGCGCTCGTTGTCCGCCGGCACCTGCTCCACCGCCTGGCGCAGGGGGGCGGCGTAGTTGGCGAAGACGGGGACCTCGTAGCGCAGGGAGGAGTCGATGATGACGTTGGCCCGGCCCTTGAAGGGGGAGATATAGCGTTTCTCGCCCCGGCGCACATTATACCACATGGAAAGCGTCTCCACCAGGTCGGTGCCCCGGAAATTGTAGTCCCGCACCGCCCGGCGGGAAATGCGCATCCAGGTGCCCTTGAACCGCAGCTCCTCCCCCTCCAGGATATCGGAGCGGGCGGAGATGTAGAGGGTGGTGGCCTCGGGATGGCGGCCGGCGATGTCGTCGTTGAGGGCGTGGATGCCCTCAAAAATGGCGATCTCGTTCTTGTCCAGCTTCAGGGGGGTACCCCGGCTGTCGTTTCTCATCTGCCGGGCGAACTCGAACTTGGGCACGATGACCCACTCCCCCCGGGAGAGCCTGGTGAAGGTGTCGTCCAGCAGGTCCATGTCCAGCAGCTTGGGGGACTCGTAGTCGATGTCCCCCTCGGCGTTCCGGGGGGCGGTCTTTCGGTTCAGGGTCTTGAAGTAGTTGTCCATGGAGACGGTGTGGGTCTGCACCCCCCGCCGCTCCAGCTCCTGCTCCAGCTTCAGGGCGGTGGTGGTCTTGCCCGAGCCCGAGGGTCCGGACAGGAGGACGATGGGGCTCTCCTTCATCCGCTCCAGAATGCGGTCGGCGGCGGCCTCCAGCCGCTTCTGGTACACCCCGTCGCACTCGGCCACGAAGCCCGCCGGGTCCTCTCTCAGGCGGCGGTTGATCTCCTCTAGCTGATAGGCCACGCGATCTCCTCCTTCTGGGCGATGATGTCGTCGATGTGCTCGATATACTCCTTGGGATACTTGGGGTTGGACAGCCGCTTCAGGCTGCCCGCCCGGGTATCGATGAGCTTGGTCACCCCGCCGGAGCCCAGGGACAGAATGGTGTGGAGCTCCTCCATCATGCACACGTTGTAGAGGCTCTCCGTCCCCGGCAGGCACCAGCCCACGTTCTCAAAGCCGCCGGACATGTACTTCTGCCGGTAGAGGTAGTAGGGGACATAGCCCATGTCCCGGAGGGTCTCCCAGGCGTAGTCCAGCATGGCGGAGACGACCTCCCCGTCGGGGCGTCCGCCCCCCTCCGCCATGAGCCGGGAGCCCTTCTTCATGGCCAGGGTGTGGACGGTGATGTTCTCCGGGGCCAGGGCGATGACCTTGTCCAGGGAGTCCCGGAACCCCGCCTCGGTGTCGGCGGGGAGGCCGGCGATGAGGTCCATGTTCCGCACCGGGAACCGGGCCGCCTCCACCAGCTCCCAGGCCCGGAGGATGTCCTCCGCCGTGTGGGAGCGGCCGATGGCCCGCAGCACCGTGTCCGACATGGACTGGGGGTTCACCGAGATCCGGTCGCAGCCGTTGGCCTTGAGGATGGCCAGCTTCTCCGCCGTGATGGTGTCCGGCCGGCCGGCCTCCACGGTGTACTCCGTGCACGCCGAGAGGTCCACGTGCCGGGCCAGCACCCCCATGACCTCCTCCAGCTGCTCGGCGGAGAG
>CAUBHZ010000332.1 GCA_958435885.1 uncultured Intestinimonas sp.
ATGGCGGAGCGGCAGTCCTCGTCCTGGAGATCCAGGTAGAAGGCCCGCAGCTGCTTCACCAAAAACATGCCCTTGTAGACGATGGTCCGGCTGGAGAGCGAGCAGACATAGGTATCCTTATCGGTGTGCTCAAAGGCGCGGCGGGCCACGTACAGCTTCCGGTCAAAGGGGAGCCCCTGCTCCACCCCCTCCGGGCGCTTCAGGAAGACCTGCATGATGCAGGGCATCTTGGCCAGGGCTCGCTCCCCCAGCACGGAGGGGTCCACGGGCACCTCGCGCCAGCCCAGCACCTCCAGGCCCTCGGCCGCCGCCGCCCGCTCAAAGCTCTTCTGGGCACGGCCCCGGAGCAGCACGTCCTGGGGCAGGAAGAACATGCCCACGCCGTAGTCCCGCTCCCCGCCCAGGGCGAAGGGTACCGTCTTGGCAAAAAAGTCATGGGGGATCTGGAGCAGAATGCCCACGCCGTCACCGGTCTTGCCCTCGGCGTCCTTGCCGGCACGGTGCTCCAGCTTCTCCACGATCTTCAGGGCGTCGTCCACCGTCTGGCGGGTCTTCCGGCCCTGGATGTCCACCACGGCACCGATGCCGCAGGCGTCGTGCTCCAGCGCCGGGTCGTAGAGCCCGGACCGCTGAAAGCCCTCACTTCTGGTCTTTTTCATCTCCGCATCCCCTTTCCGGGTGTGTCCGGCGGCCAGGGCCGTCCGGCGTTTTTACATTTATTTCCATTCCGTATTTGTGAAAACAGGGCGCGCCGCCGCCGCGCCGGACAGAGTGATCCGGCACGGCGGCACGCACCCCATTGCACGTGCCGATCATTGATATCAGAGGATCTTCCGGATACGCTCCACCGCCTGCTTTGTGGCCTCTGCGCCGCCGAAGCCGGTGAGGCGGATATAACCCTCTCCGCTGGGGCCGAAGCCGGCGCCCGGGGTGGTGACCACGTTGGCCTCCCGCAGGAGGGTATCGAAGAAGGACCAGGAGTCCACCCCGTCCGGGGTCTTCACCCACACATAGGGGGAGTCCACACCCCCTGAGACGGTGAGGCCGGCGGCGGCCAGCCCCTCCCGGATGGTCCCGGCGTTCCGGAGGTAATAGGCGATGCTCTCCATGACCTGCTTCCGGCCCTCGGGGGTATAGATGGCCTCGGCGCCCCGCTGGACGATGTAGGCGGCGCCGTTGAACTTGGTGCACTGACGGCGGTTCCACATATCCCGGAGGCTCATGCCCTCCCGCACCAGCTCCTTGGGGATGATGGTGGCGGCGCATCGGGTGCCGGTGAAGCCGGCGGTCTTGGAGAAGGAGCGGAACTCGATGGCACAGGTCTTGGCGCCGGGGATCTCAAAGATGGAGTGGGGGATCTCCGGCTGGGTGATGAAGGCCTCATAGGCGGCGTCGAAAAGGATGACCGCTCCGCAGTCGTTGGCGTAGTCCACCCAGGCCTGGAGG
Organism: uncultured Intestinimonas sp.; assembly: GCA_958435885.1. The sequence goes on from CAUBHZ010000332.1 coordinate 1,447, forward strand.
GTCTCCCGGCCCGCCACCGCGCCGGTGGGGTTATTGGGGAAGCACAGATAGATGAGATCCGCCTTCTCCTTGGGGATCTGGGGCAAAAAGCCGTTTTCCGCCGTACAGGGCATGTAGAGCAGCCCCGTCCACCGCCCGGCGGCGGCGTCGTAGTCCCCCGCCCGGCCGGCCATGGCGTTGGAGTCCACGTACACCGGGTACACCGGGTCGCACACCGCCACCTTGTTGCCGGTCTGGAAGAGGTCCACGATGTTGCCGCAGTCGCTCTTGGCACCGTCGCTGATGAAGATCTCCTCCGGGGAGATGTCCACCCCCCGGGCCCGGAAATCGTGCTCGGCCACGGCCTCCCGCAGGAAGGGCCAGCCCTGCTCGGGACCGTAGCCCCGGAAGGTCTCGGCCTTGCCCTGCTCGTCCACCGCCCTGTGCATGGCCTCCAGCACCGCCGGCGCCAGAGGCAGGGTCACGTCGCCGATGCCCAGGCGGATGAGGTCGGCCTGGGGGTGCTCCCCACTGTAAGCCGCCACCCGGCGGGCGATCTCGGAAAAGAGATAGCTGCCGGGCAGCTTGGCGAAGTTCTCGTTGATGTGCACGTTGTTACCTCCTTATGATCCCCCCGGCCACTCGCCTTCAAACACGGTGAACGCGGGTCCTTCCAGATAAATGGGTCCCTCCCGGTCTGGCCAGTCCAGGGAGAGGACGCCGCCGGGCAGCTCCACCCTCCCCCGCCGGGCCGTCAGGCCGGAGGTGACCGCCGCGGCAAAGGCGGCGCAGGCGCCGGTGCCGCAGGCCAGGGTCTCGCCGCAGCCCCGCTCCCACACCCGCATCCGCAACAGGTCGGGGGCAGCGGCCTCCACCAACTCCACGTTGGTCCGATCCGGGAAGGCGCTGTGGCGTTCCAGCTCCGGCCCCACCCGCTCCAGGGGAGCGCGGTCCAGCCTGGGTACAAAGACCACGGCGTGGGGGTTGCCCATGGACACGGGCCGCACCCGCCAGGACCGCCCCGCCGCCTCCAGGACCAGGGATTCCCCCAGCGCCGGCCGGCCCATCTCCACCCGGATGCCTCCCGGGACGGCGGTGAGGGTGCGGAGCCCGGCGTCGGTCTCCACGGTGAGCGGCCTCCCCTCCTCCGCCAGGCCGTGGGACCAGGCGTAGAGGGCCAGGCACC
>CAUBHZ010000333.1 GCA_958435885.1 uncultured Intestinimonas sp.
CGCTCCCCCTCATCCGTCAATTGCTTCGCAAATGCCACCTTCCCCCCGGGGGAAGGCTTATGGGTGCGCCCCACGGAAGAAACGGCCCCACAACAGAGCTCCCCCACCCCAACGAAAGGAGGTCCGCCATGTATTTGCATCTGGGACAGTCGGTGGTGGTCCCCTTTCGGGACGTCATCGGCATCTTTGATCTGGACACCACCACCGACTCCCGCATCACCCGGGAATTTCTGAAGCGGGCCGAGCGGGAGGGCGAGCTGGTGGACGTGTCCATGGACCTGCCCAAATCCCTGGTGCTCTGCCGGTCGGAGCTGGGCACCCTCACCTACCTCTCCCAGCTCTCCGCCGCCACCCTCCGGGGCCGGGTGGAGAGCGGGACGTTTGAATAGAAAGAACCCGGCGGAGCGGATAAATCCGCTCCCTACTTCGGTAAGGAGTGCATTTATGCGCTTCGCCAACACACCCAGGAGGTTTTACAATGTCTGAAGAACTGGAAGTAAACGAGCTGGAACGGCCCGAGCAGGTCGAGCACGAGTACGGCGGCTCCGAGATCCAGGTCCTGGAGGGCCTGGAGGCGGTGCGCAAGCGCCCCGGTATGTACATCGGCTCCACCTCCTCCTCCGGACTCCACCATCTGGTCTATGAGATCGTGGACAACTCCATCGACGAGGCCCTGGCCGGCTACTGTGACGAGATCAACGTGGTCATCAAGGAGGGCGACGTCATCACCGTCACCGACAACGGCCGCGGCATCCCCGTGGACATCCAGCCCCAGACCGGGCTCCCCGCCCTGGAGGTGGTCTTCACCATCCTCCACGCCGGCGGCAAGTTCGGCGGCGGCGGCTACAAGGTGTCCGGCGGCCTCCACGGCGTAGGCGCTAGCGTGGTGAACGCCCTCTCCGAGTGGCTGGAGGTACAGGTCCACAAGGACGGCAAGATCTACGAGATGAAGTTTGCCCGGGGCAAGGTGACCCAGTCCATGACCGTGGTGGGCGAGACCGACAAGCACGGCACCGTGGTCACCTTCAAGCCCGACCCGGAGATGTTCACCGAGACCACCGTCTACGACTATGAGATCCTCCACACCCGCATGCGGGAGGAGGCCTTCCTCAACGCCGGCCTGCGCATCCACACCATCGACCAGCGCCCCGGCAAGGAGCAGCACGACGACATGTGCTACGAGGGCGGCATCAGGGAGTTCGTCACCTGGCTCAACCGGTCCAAGACCCCCATCCATCCCGGGGTCATCTACATGGCCGGACAGAAGGGGGACTCCATGGCGGAGCTGGCCTTCCAGTACACCGACAGCTATTCCGAGACCATCCTGTCCTTCGCCAACAACGTCCACACCCCCGAGGGCGGCATGCACGAGACCGGCTTCAAGCAGGCCCTCACCACCACCCTCAACGCCTACGGCAAGAAGATGAACATCCTCAAGGACGGCGACGAGATCAAGGGCGAGGACTACCGGGAGGGCCTCACCTGCGTCATCTCGGTGAAGCTTACCGACGCCCAGTTCGAGGGCCAGACCAAGGCCAAGCTGGGCAACAGCGAGATCCGCACCCTGGTCAACAACATTGTCACCGACAAGCTCTCCGAGTATCTGGAGGAGAACCCGGCGGTGGGCCGCGCCATTCTGGACAAGGCCCTCATGGCCAACCGGGCCCGGGAGGCCGCCCGCAAGGCCCGCGAGTCCATCCGCCGCAAGACCGCCCTGGGCGGAGCCGCTATGCCGGACAAGCTGCGGGACTGCAACGAGGTCAACCCGGAGCTCACCGAGCTCTACATCGTCGAGGGCGACTCCGCCGGCGGCTCGGCCACCCAGGGCCGGGACTCCCGGTTCCAGGCCATCCTCCCCCTGTGGGGCAAGATGCTCAACGTGGAGAAGGCCCGGGCCGACAAGGTGTACGGCAACGACAAGCTCCAGCCCGTCATCACCGCCCTGGGCGCCGGCATCGGCGACGAGTTCGACCCCGCCAAGCTGCGCTACCACAAGGTCATCATCATGGCCGATGCCGATGTGGACGGCGCCCACATCCGCACCCTGCTGCTCACCTTCTTCTTCCGCTTCATGCGTCCCCTCATCGAGCAGGGCTATGTGTACGCCGCCGTGCCCCCCCTCTACAAGCTGACCCGGGGCAAGACCACCCGGGTGGCCTTCTCCGATGAGGAGCGGGACAAGGTCTCCGCCGAGCTCCGGGGCGACAACCCCAACGCCAAGGTGGACATCAGCCGCTATAAGGGCCTGGGCGAGATGGACCCCCACGAGCTGTGGGAGACCACCATGGACCCGGAGAAGCGCACCCTCAAGCGCATCGAGCTGGACGACGCCGTCCTGGCCGACCAGACCTTCACCGTCCTCATGGGCGAAAAGGTGGAGCCCCGAAAGGAATTTATCGAGAAAAACGCCAAATACGCGGTGAATCTGGACTATTAAAACACAATTTGGGGCTTCCCCTGGGGGAAGCTGTCGCCGAAGGCGACTGATGAGGGGAAAGGCTGACCAATGCTCCACGTTTCCCCTCATCCGGCCCAGTGTGCGCACTGGGGCACCACGGGTCAAGGAAGAAGTCATTTCTTCTGACTGTCCACCGGACAGTCAGAC
>CAUBHZ010000334.1 GCA_958435885.1 uncultured Intestinimonas sp.
TCGGTCTGGAGCCGTTTCAGGTCCTCCCGGATGGACAGATGCTGGGGGCAGGCCGCCTCGCACCGGCCGCAGGAGAGGCAGTTTTTCCCCTTGCGCTCCTCCTCCAGATCCCTCCAGCGGGACGCGGTTTGCTTTTCGTTGCCATAGATGCCGTACTCGTTCCACAGCGTAAAATTCCGCGGGATATCCACCCCCGCCGGGCAGGGCATGCAGTACCGGCAGCCGGTGCAGCCGTTGCGGACCCTCCGGAGGTAGACGGCCGCCGCCTGCTCCACCACCGCCCGCTCCCCCTCGTCCAGGGGCCGGAAGGCGTTGAAGGTAGCCAGGTTGTCCTCCACCTGCTCCAGGGTGGACATGCCGGAGAGCACCGTCATCACATTGGGCAGGCTGGCCGCCCAGCGCAGGGCCCAGGAGGCGGCCGAGGCCCCTGGCCGGGCCCGCTGGAACAGCTCCATGGCCTCCGCCGGCGGGTTGGCCAGAGCCCCGCCCTTCACCGGCTCCATGATGACCTGCGGCACGCCCCGCTTCTCCGTGAGGGCATAGCCCCGCAGCCCCGCCTGCTCGTTGGTGTCCATGTAGTTGAGCTGGAGCTGGCACAGATCCCACTCCCGGGCGGTCAGGATCTCTTCGAACTCGTCGTAGCTGCCGTGGAAGGAAAAGCCGAACCGGCGGAACAGCCCCTGCCGCTGGAGGTCCAGGCACCAGTCCACCACCCCCTGGTCCCGCAGCAGCCGCCACCGCTCCCCGTTCAGGTTGTGGAGCAGATAGAAGTCCAGATACGTCCGGTCCAGCCGCTCCCACTGCTCGTCGAAGATCCGCCTGGCCTCGTCCAGATCGTGGACCAGCACCGTGGGCAGCTTGGAGGTCAGGTAGTAGCTCCCCCGGGGGTATTGGGCCAGCGCCCGGCTCATAAAGTTCTCGCTGGCCCCCTTGTGGTAGAAGTAAGCGGTGTCGAAGTAGTTGACCCCGCCCTCGATGGCCCGGTCCAACAGGGGCCGGGCCTGGGGCTCATCGATGGACTCATCGTCCAGAGTGGGGAAGCGCATGCAGCCGTAGCCCAGCAGGGAGGGCGCCGCCCCCAACGTTTCAATGTTCCGGTATTCCATCTCTGATCCGCTCCATATCCGTTAAAATGTGTGGTTTCTTCCCTAGTTTATCACACCGTTTTCCGTCCGTCTACATAGACTGGAGGGGCAGGGGGGTGATTTTATGACGCCGTTGGAGTGCGTGAACGGAGAGGCCATGGTGCTGGCCGGAGCGGCCATCGCCATCCAGATCGCCCAGACCAGCACCGAGGCCGAGCTGCTGACCCTGGCCGCCTTCTTCACCATCCTGGGCGACAACCTGGCCATGGTGGCCACCCAGCGGGCCAACCTCTCCAGCCAGCAATGCCAGCGTCAAGATTCTGTAAATTCGTCCGATTCACGTTGCACGGAGGAGGAAAAGCGTGTAGAATGGGACAACAATATCACCACAGAAAGCGGGAATTCATCATGATGTGCGGCATTGTGGACCTGGGCTCCAACACCATCCGCCTGTCCATCTATCAGTACGAAGGGGAGCATTTCCGGCTGCTCCTGAACAAAAAGACCATGGCCGGCCTGGCGGGCTACGTCCAAGACGGGGCGCTGTCCGACGGCGGCATTCTGGTGGCCTGCCGGGTGCTGTCCAGCTACCGGGCCCTGCTGAGCAACTTCTCCGTCTCGGAGATGCACGTGTTCGCCACCGCCTCGCTGCGGAACATCTCCAACACCGGCGAGGCGGTGGAGGCCATCCGGGACGTGACCGGCGTCACCGTGGAGGTGCTGGACGGCGAGACCGAGGCCGCCCTCTCCTTTAAGGGCGCAGTGCTCCCCGGCGGCGTGCCCACCGGCCTGCTGGCCGACATCGGCGGCGGCTCGGTGGAGCTGGTGTCCTACCGGGACATGTCTATCACCTCGGCCTGCTCCCTGCCCATGGGCTCCCTGTCCCTCTACACCCGGTTCGTGGACGGCCTCTTCCCCACCCCGGAGGAGCGACGGGCCATCCGCGCCTGCGTGAGCGCCGAGCTCGACCGGGTCCGGACAGGAGGGCTGACGTGCCGGCACCTGTGCGGCGTGGGCGGCACCATCCGGGCGGTGTCCAAGCTGGCGGTGGACGTGTTCGGCAAGGACCCGGAGAGCCGTATCCTCACCGCCGACGAGATCCGCGCCCTCTATAAGCTGCTCAAGAAAGGCGGCAAGGACACCCTACGGCAGATCCTTCACGCCGCGCCCGACCGGGTCCACACCCTCCTGCCCGGCCTGCTGCTTCTCAATGCGGTGGTCAAGGCCTACGGCGTGGAGACGGTCTCCGCCTCCTCCACCGGCGTGCGGGAGGGCTACCTCATGGACCGGGTCCTCGGGAGGTGAGCGCCATGTCTGAGCTTCCCATCGTGGACACCCGCTACACCCAGGAGCGGGAGCTGTCCTGGCTGCGCTTCAACGAGCGGGTGCTGGACGAGGCCCGGGATGAGTCCGTCCCCCTGTTCGAGCGGCTCAAATTCGCCGCCATCTTCACCAGCAACCTGGACGAGTTCTTCA
>CAUBHZ010000335.1 GCA_958435885.1 uncultured Intestinimonas sp.
GGCATTCAAACTGTGGGAAGTGAGATCAGAGGGCCGCTTTGACCCGTTCCACGGCCTCTCGGGTGGCCTCCGCGCCGCCGAAGGCGGTCAGGCGGATATAGCCCTCGCCGCTGGGGCCGAAGCCCGCGCCAGGGGTGGTGGCCACGTTGGCCCGGTCCAGCAGCAGATCGAAGAAGTCCCAGGAGCCCATCCCGTCCGGCGTTTTGATCCAGATGTAGGGGGCGTTCACACCGCCGAAGCAGGACAGGCCCGCGGCGGTCAGTCCCTCCCGGATCACCTGGGCATTCTGGCGGTAGTAGTCGATGGACGCCCGGGTCTGATCCTTGCCCTCCGGGGTGTAGATGGCGGCTGCACCCCGCTGGATCACATAGGGCACCCCATTGAACTTGGTGCACTGGCGGCGGTTCCACAGGGCGTTGAGGCTGGCCCCGTCCCGCTTCAGCTCCATGGGCACCACGGTGTAGGCGCAGCGGTTGCCGGTGAAGCCGGCGGTCTTGGAGAAGGAGCGGAACTCGATGGCACAGGTTCGGGCACCCTCGATCTCAAAGATGCTGTGGGGGACATCCTCCTCGCAGATGAAAGCCTCATAGGCGGAGTCGTAGAGGATGACGGAGCCGTTGGCGTTGGCGTAGTCCACCCACGCCTTCAGCTGCTCCCGGGTGGCTACCGCGCCGGTGGGGTTGTTGGGGAAGCAGAGGTAGATGATGTCCACCTTCTCACGAGGGGGAACAGGGGTAAAGCCGTTCTCCTCCACACAGGGCATGTAGACCAGCTTGTTCCATCGGCCCAGCTCCTCCTGGTAGTCACCGGCCCGGCCGGCCATGGCGTTGGTATCGACATAGACAGGGTACACCGGGTCGCACACCGCCACCACGTTGTCCAGACCGAAGATGTCGCCAATGTTGCCGCAGTCGCTCTTGGCGCCGTCGGAGACAAAGATCTCCTCCGGCTTGATGTCCACGCCCCGGGCGGCGTAGTCGTGCTGGGCAATGGCCTCCCGCAGGAAGGGGTAGCCCTGCTCCGGGCCATAGCCGTGGAAGCCCTCGAAGGTGCCCATCTCGGTGACGGCCTGGTGCATAGCCTCGATGACAGCAGGGGCCAGGGGGCGGGTCACGTCGCCGATGGACAGCCGGATGATCTTGGCGCCGGGGTGGGAGGCGGAGTAGGCGGTGATCCGGCGGTTGACCTCGGAGAAGAGGTAGCTGCCGGGCAGCTTCAGATAGTTTTGGTTGATGTGGGCCATGGGGAGACCCCTCCTTTGCAGAAAAACTTACAAACTATTATGGCGGAATTTTGCCCCGCTGTCAATCCTAACCTCCGGGCCACTCCCCCTCGAACACGGTGACGGCGGGGCCGGTCATGCGGATGTGCCCGCTGGCTGTGTCCAGAGACAGGACCAGGGAGCCTCCGGGGAGAAGGGCGGTGACCTCTGGGGGGCACAGTCCCAGGAAGTGGGCGGCAGCCAGGGCGGCGCAGGCGCCGGTGCCGCAGGCCAGAGTCTCGCCGCTGCCCCGCTCCCACACCCGCAGCCGCAGCTGATCCCCCTCCACGGCCACAAATTCCACGTTGGTCCGGTCGGGAAAGACGGGGTGGCGCTCCAGGGCGGGGCCCAGCACGTCCAGGGCGATCTCCTCCGGGTGGGGGCAGAAGAGGATGCAGTGGGGGTTGCCCATAGAGACGGGCATGACGGAGTAGGTGAGCTCCATCAGAGGGATGGAGATCTGGGGAAAGACGGAGGGCTCCCCCATGTCCACCTCCACCTGTCCGATGCCGGCGGGGCCGGGGAGGAGCCGGAGGGCACGCAGGCCGGAGTCGGTGTCCACCTGGAGGCTGGTGCGGCGGGTGAGCCCCTTGTCGTACACATACTTGCCCAGGCAGCGGATGCCGTTGCCGCACATCTTTCCCCGCGAGCCATCGGCGTTGTACATCTCCATGGCAAAGTCCCCCCGCCGGCCGGGGCAGACGCAGATCAAGCCATCCGCCCCCACACCAAAGTGGCGGTCGGAGAGCCGGACCGCCAGCCCGGCGGGGTCGGGGGGACGGCGGGAGAGGCAGTTGAGGTAGATGTAGTCGTTTCCAAGCCCCTCCATTTTGGTGAAGCGCATGCCATCACTCCTTTTCGGGGCGCGGCGGGCGCGCCCGGTCTGGAGGATGGATATGCGCCGGCAGGCGGGAATATGCCGCAGCTCAGCCTCCGCCCTGGGCGAGGGTCCGCCGGGCGGTCTGGACCAGTGTGAGGCCCTGGTCCATACTCCGCTTCTGGAGGGTCCGGTGGGCCTGTTCCTCGGTGAGCCCGTCCCGCTCCATGAGCAGGGCCTTGGCACGAGCGATGAGATCCTGCTCTAAGGGGGAGCGGCGGTGGCGGGTATAGCGCTCCATCCGGTGTCCGAACTGGAGCAGCAGGGAGACGGTGGAAAGGGCCTCCTCACGGCGGATGGGGGTCGGCAGCTTGAATATGTCCGGGTCAGAACACAGGGCCAGCTGGTGGGCGGGCCCCACCATCAGCAGGGAGCAGAAGGGGGGCAGATCCCCGCACAGCCACTCCGCAGGGCCGTCG
>CAUBHZ010000336.1 GCA_958435885.1 uncultured Intestinimonas sp.
CCGCACCATCGTGGCCTACTCCAAGGGCGAGCACCGGAACTGAGCCAGAACCAAAAACCCCCGTCCGCCAGGACGGGGGTTTTTCATGTTCCGGCTGCGCCGCTTTGATGTGGAGCACGACGGACCGGCGCGCCCAAAAGCCTTCCCCTGGGGGAAGGTGCCCCAGTGCGCACACTGGGGCGGATGAGGGAGAGCTTTGCGGCGTGGTTTTACGTCTCATTTCTTTGCCTTCCTGCTGCGTGAAAGGACGGGAGAGACGTTCAAAACCCATTTCTTTTTCCCTGCTGGAAAAAGAATGGTTTTTGGAATCCAAAGAAAAAGGGGCTCCCGTGTGGGTTGAGTGGCTCCAAATAGGAATCCGGCGGCCCGTCTTTACGCCCCCGTAGAGGTCCAGCACCGTCCACAGGTGACTCCGCCGGTGGAACAGGGAAAAGCCGTGGTCCTATCCGCAATTTTTTCGCCGCCTGCGTGGGTGGGTGTCGGGGCGTGGTGGTGCTGCCTGATCTTGCCTTTGCGGCGCGTGGTGGCTATCCACCATCGCCTTCCCCCCTTAGGGGGAGGGTTAAAAGGGCGGGCTGGACCCTCACCCACTTTCGAGCGAAGAAAAAACTTCTTTCCTATTTGAAGCAAATGGGGTATAATGAAATAGAATAACCTGAAGTGATTTTTACCCGCCCCGGAAGGGGCTCTGTCTGCATCAAGGAGGGATTACCATGAAACTGATCCTTGCCATTATCAACTTTGACGACGCCAATGCCGTCACCCACGCCCTGACCAAGAAGGGCTTCTCCTCCACCAAGCTGGCCACCACCGGCGGCTTCCTCATGGCGGGCAACGTCACTATCCTGGTGGGCGTGGACGAGGAGAAGGTCCAGGCCGTCATCGACATCATCAAGGAGCACTCCCATTCCCGCAAGCAGATGATCCCCACCACCACCGAGATGAGCTACGGCTACTACCCCTCCATGCCCGTGGAGGTCACCGTGGGCGGCGCCACCATCTTCGTGGTGGACATCGAGCGCTTCGAGCGGGCCTGATGCGGGGACTGGAGGTCCTGGCGGGCAACCCCCAGGCAAAGCACCGGCTCTCCGCCGGACGGGGGCTCTCCCACGCCTATATCATCGCCGGTCCGGTTGGCAGCGGTAAACACACCCTGGCCGGGCTCCTGGCCCGGGCCCTGGTGTGCTCCGGGAAGGGGGAGCCGCCCTGCGGTTCCTGCCCCGACTGCCGGAAGGCCGCCGCCGGCATTCACCCCGACGTCATCACCGTGGGGGAGGAGGGCAAGGACATCAGCGTGGCCATGGTGCGCGCCCTGCGGTCCGACGCCTACATTCGGCCCAACGAGGCCCCACGGAAGGTGTACCTGCTCCCCAACGCCCACACCATGAACCAGAGCGCCCAGAACGCCCTTCTGAAGCTGCTGGAGGAGGGCCCGCCCTACGCCGCCTTCCTGCTGCTGGCCGAGAACGCCGGGGCCATCCTGCCCACGGTGCGCTCCCGGTGCGAGCTGCTGACCCTGGCTCCCGTCACCGAGGCCGAGGCCCGGACGGTGCTGACCGCCCGCTTTCCCGACCGCCCCGCCCAGGAGATCGCCGACGCCGCCCGCCGGTGCGAGGGGCTCATCGGCCGGGGCATCACCCTGCTGGAGGGCTCCGGCGGCCGCACCCGTGAGGTCCAGGAGGCCGCCGGTCAGCTGGTGAAGCTGCTGCTGGACGGCCCGGAGCGCGCCGCCCTGGAGTTCTGCGTGGGATTGGAGAAGTGGGAGCGGGACGACCTGTGCGCCCTCCTGGAGGAGGGTGTGGAGGTGCTGCGCTCCGGTATGGGCCGGTACCGGGACACCCGGCGCGCCCTGGCCCTGGCGGGCCGCCTGGAGGAGATCCGCCGGAGCCTGGACTTCCATGTAGGCGCCGGGCACGTGGCGGGCTGGCTGTGCGCCGGCTCTTTTTAAATCAGAGATACGAGGTATCCCAATGACTGAAATCATCGGCGTCCGCTTCAAAAGCGGCGGAAAACAATACTATTTCGACCCCCAGGGCGTCCAGGTGGAGCCCGGCCAGGGGGTCATCATCGAGACCGCCCGGGGGGTGGAGTACGGCGAGTGCGTCCAGGGCAACACCATGGTGCCCGACGAGTCCGTGGTGCCTCCCCTGCGGCCCATGATCCGGGTGGCTACCCCCGAGGACGAGAAGGTGGTGGCCAAGAACCGGGAGAAGGAGGCCAAGGCCTTCCGCATCTGCCAGGAGAAGATCGCCCAGCACGGCCTGGAGATGAAGCTGGTGGAGGTGGAGTACAACTTCGAGGGGAACAAGATCCTCTTTTTCTTCACCGCCGAGGGCCGGGTGGACTTCCGCGCCCTGGTCAAGGACCTGGCCGGCGTCTTCCACACCCGCATCGAGCTGCGGCAGATCGGCGTCCGGGACGAGGCCAAGATGCTGGGCGGCCTGGGCATCTGCGGCCGGCCCTTCTGCTGCTCCGGCTTCCTGGACGAGTTCCAGCCCGTGTCCATCAAGATGGCCAAGACCCAGAACCTGTCCCTCAACCCCACCAAGATCTC
>CAUBHZ010000337.1 GCA_958435885.1 uncultured Intestinimonas sp.
ACAGCCAGGCTGACGGCGGAAGTTTTGGTCTGTCTCCCCGGAGAGACGGCTGCCTCTCCGGGGAGCACAGCGGTGTTGCAAAGAGAGAGAGGGAGGAGGTTGGAATGGTTTGGGTCCTTGCGAGTATTAGGATACCACACCCCGCACAGAAGTGATGGACAGATTTAGAACGCTCTGTGAACTTTCTATGAACGTCACAGAATGCCTCACACCAGGGAGATGTAGTCCCCGCTGGCGTAACTGGTCACATCACCGAAGCGGACCAGATACCACCCCTGCCACTGGTTGAGAATGGTGAGGCGGGCGCCGTCGTAGGCCCGGGCCAGGATGGGAGCGGAGCGGTCGGGCCGGGCCCGGATGTTGAGAGAGCCCCAGGACACGTCCACCACCCCCCGGCGCTCCGGCATCGGCGTGAGGAAGGGAATGCCGAAGTACTGGCACAGGGAGCCCACCAGATTTTGGGCGATGAGGTCCAGCTGGCTCTTCACCCAGGCGGCGTCGTCGGGGTTGTCGTGGTAGCCCAGCTCCAGAAAGACCGAGGGAGCCCGGACCCGGCGGACCTCGCCGATGGTGGTGGTGGCCTCGGCCCGGACCAGGGCGGGGATGGGGTAGATCCGCTTTAAATTCTCGGCCATGATCTCGGCGGCCCGGCGGCCCTTCACGCTGCCGGGGTAGTAGAAGACCAGCACGCCCCGTACCTCTCCGTAGCGCCCCTCCGGGGCGGCGTTGGAGTGGAGGGCCAGGTGGAGGTCATAACTGCCCCGGTTGGAGGCGGTGATGGAGCTGGAGGCGGTCATGTCGGGGGTGTTCCGGACGTAGCGGATGCCGGAGGCGTCCAGGTAGGGCACCATGGCGTCGGCCAGGCGGTTCATCCAGTACTCCTCGGAGCCGCCGCTCACATAGAGGTTGTTTTCCTGGGTGGAGGGGGAGAGGTAGATGATGGGCATGGAGAGGCCCTCCTTTCCCTTCATGCTATGCGGGAAGGAGGGCCGTGGACACGAAAAGGGGTGTTAAAAATCCCCCAGGGCACGGGTGAGAGCTGCAAATTCCGGGATGCCCAGCCGTTCGCCGCGGATGTTCTCCTCCAGGCCGGCGGCGGCGATGGCAGCTTTGATGCGTTCCTTGTCCACGCCGCCCAGACCGGCGGAGAGGGCGTTGAGGAGGGTCTTGCGGCGCTGGCCGAAGGCGGCCTTCACCACCCGGAAGAACCGCTTCTCGTCCTCCACCCCCTCCGGGGGAGCGGACCGAGGGACCATGCGGATCACGGAGGAGGTCACCTTGGGGGCGGGGACGAAGCACTCGGGACCCACGTCGAAGAGGAGCTCGGGGATGGTGTGGTACTGGCAGTACACGGAGAAGGCGCCGTAGTCCGCCGTGCCCGGGGCGGCGCAGATGCGCAGGGCCACCTCCCGCTGGATCATCACCGCGATGCAGGCGAAACGGTTGGCCTCGATGAGGGCGGTGAGGACGGGGGTGGTGATGTTGTAGGGCAGGTTGGCGCAGGCCATGGGCACCAGGCCGGGGAACTTCTCGTCCACCAGGGCGGGGATGTCCAGCTTCAGGATGTCGGCGGGGAGGATCTCCACGTTGGAGAAGTCCCGCAGGGTCTCATCCAGCACCGGCAGGAGGGAGCGGTCCAGCTCCACCGCCACCACCTTCTGAGCCGCGGCGGCCAGCCGGGAGGTGAGGGGGCCGATGCCGGGGCCGATCTCCAGCACGCCGTTTCCCGGCCCCACGCCGGCCCCTTCCACCAGTCCCCTGGGGACCCAGTCCTGGATGAGGAAATTCTGGCCCATGGATTTGGAGAAGTGGAAGCCGTGGCGGCCCAGCAGGGCCTTGATGGTATTGAGGTCGCAGAGATCCATAACAGCACTCCTATGTGTTGAGGTATGTGAAACATCAGTCGTGACCATTATACCCCCTGCCGGCCGGGCTGGAAAGGGGGGAGTTTTGTGATAACGGTACATTTTTGCCCCTGCGGGCGGGACCGGCTTTTTCTTGCCCTGGGGCGGGAAAGCTGGTATACTATACTGTATCTGAACTTTCACGCGGCGCGGAGGGAACTTCCATGAAGCTCATGGTCATCGACGGCAACTCCATCATCAATCGGGCCTTTTACGGCATCCGGATGCTCACCACCCGGGACGGCACCCCCACCAACGCCGTCTACGGTTTCCTCACCATCCTCCAGAAGCTGGTGGGGGAGGAGTCGCCCGACGCCCTGTGCGTCTGCTTTGACCGGAAAGCCCCCACCTTCCGCCATCTGGCCTACGAGGGCTACAAGGCCCAGCGGAAGGGCATGCCCGACGAGCTGGCCGCCCAGCTGCCCATTCTGAAGGACGTGCTCTCCGCCATGAACATCCCCCGCTATGAGATGGACGGCTGGGAGGCCGACGACCTCATGGGCACCATCTCGGTGAAGGATACGGCGGCGGGGTGGGATACCGTGATCGTCACCGGGGACAAGGACTCCCTCCAGTTGGTGACCAATACCACCCGGGTGAAGCTGGTGTCCACCCGGATGGGGCAGACTACCACCAAGGAGATGACCCC
>CAUBHZ010000338.1 GCA_958435885.1 uncultured Intestinimonas sp.
CAGCGGCGGCCTGGGCAACGCCCAGCATGGGGGGCACACCGATGCCGCCCCCCACCACCAGGATCTTCTTGGCCGAGATGTCAAAGCCGTGGCCCAGGGGACCCAGCACGTCCAGCTGGTCGCCCGCCTTCCGCCGGGAGAGCCACTGGGTCCCTTCGCCCCGGACCTCGAAGACCACCCGCAGGGTGGTCTTATCCCAGGAACAGATGGAGATGGGCCGACGGAGCAGCCGCTCCTCGCCGCACTTGATGTGGACAAACTGGCCGCAGGATGTCTGGGCCGCCATCTCCTCCCCCACCTCCAGGGTGAGGGCATAGGCATATTCGTTGAGGCGGACGGCCTCCGCCACAGTACAGATCTTCTGGACAGGCATCCAGAACCCTCCCTACTTCTTTTTCTCCTTGTCCCGCTCGATCCAGCGGGGGTCCCGGTAGAATTCGTACCGCCCGCACTGGGGGCACAGGTACAGGTCGGCCCGGGCGCACAGGTAGTTGAGCCGGGCCGGCAAAAGGGCCGGGCTCAGGTATTCCAGCACCGCCCCGCAGGCAGGACAGCGCTTTTCGGTGTTCTCTTTTCGCTCTTCCATGGTCAGCCCTCCCAATCCGGCTTATCGTCGTCCCTGCCGAACCAGCGGCGCTTTTTCTTTTCCGGCTCCGGGGCTTTCTCTGTCTGCGGCGCTCCTGTCCCTTTCACAGGCACGCAGCTCATGCCGCAGTAGATGCACCGCTCGCTTTTGCCCACCTGCCCGCAGACAGGGCAGCGGTAGTCGGGCAGCTTTTCATAGAACTTCCGGCTCTCCTCCGCCTGCTTCTTCACCTGGGCCCGGCGCAGTCGCTCCTCTTCCCGCTCGTAGAAGTCGAAGTGGCCGCAGGTCGGACAGCGGTAGAGCGCCGCATCAAAATAGTCAGGACTGAAGGGCAGGTCATTTTTTAGGTGCACGTCCCGGACAAAGCCCGTCTCTCCGCCGCAGGCGGAGCATTTTTTCGTCCTTCGTTCCGCTTCCATGCCGCTCCCTCACTTTCGGTCGGGGTCTCCGGGGCAGGTCTCCTCCATGGTCTCCAGGTCCACCACACTGCCGCAAATGGGGCATCTCCGGTCCCGGCGCGGGTTACCGCAGGTGGGACAGATGAAGATCTGGGAACTGATCTCTCCCGCCTTCACCTTCTCCTGGAAATCCAGGAGCCAGGCCCGGTCCTCTTCCTCCTCCCGCTGCTCCGTCGCCCGCCGCTCCAGCTCCTCTTGGGGCAGGTACAGCTCCCCCCTGCCGCATTTGGGGCAGATGTGGAGCTCCATGGGAAAAGCCGGCAGATGGCCGCTGTTGGGGTCAGGCCAGCCCTCCATACGGACCAGCCGCTCATATTCCATTGCTCCGCCGCAGGCGGGACAGGTCTTCTTTTCTCCCATACCGTTCCCCTATTTCTCCCAGTCCGGCTTTTTCCGCCGGCCGAAAAATCCCTTCTCCTCCCAGGGGTCGTCCCTGGGCTTGGGCCGTCTGGACGGCGCTTCTGTTTTGGGGGAGGGCACCGTCTCCGGCGGCCGGGGCTCACCCTTTTGGCTTTCTTCCTCCGGCTCCGGCCACTCCGAATCCTCCCGCGCCCGCTCCAGAAGCCACAGGGCCTTTTCACACTTGGGACAGTACCAGGCACCCTCGTAGCAGATGTTCCCGGAGAGGAGCAGCCCCTCCAGGCCCTGCTCGCCCTCCTTGACCGGGCGCAGCTCCACCGCTTTCCCCTCGTCCCAGGCGGACACCTTCCAGCTGCGCTCCACCTTGTCCAGGAGCGCCCGGGCCGGCTCGGGCAGGGACTCCCGCCCGCCGGTCTCCGGTGCTTCCTCCGCCGGCGGCAACCACCGGTACTCCCAATCCATGGAGCGGACTCGCTTGGTCTGCATGGCCCCGGGGACCATGTCCTCGCCGCAGAACGGGCACTTCATGGCCTTACCGGATGGTCACGTACCGGCCGATGGCGTCCCGCATGGTCTCCGCGGCGGCACGGGCGGCCTCCTGGAAGTCGGCGCCGTCCTTGCCGGTCTTCTGCCAGGCGCACATGATGGACCGGGAGGCGTTGACGATGGCGCCGCGGCCATCCTTGTCAAAGGCGTACTGCACGTCCTCGGCGGTGCCGCCCTGGGCCCCGTAGCCGGGGACCAGGAAGAAGGTGTGAGGCAGACGGGCGCGCAGCTCCTTGAGCTCCTCGGGCCAGGTGGCGCCGGTGACGGCGCCGGCCAGGCTGTAGCCGTACTTGCCCACGGTGCCCTCGCCCAGCTTCTCGGCCATGTCGCCCAGGAGCTGGTAGACCAGCTTGTCCCCGGCAGTCAGGTTCTGGAGCTCGCCGGAGCCGGGATTGGAGGTCTTGGCCAGGAGGAAGAGGCACTTATCATATTTCTTGCAGGTGTCCACGAAGGGACCCACGGTGTCGGAGCCCATGTAGCCGTTGAGGGTGACGCAGTCGGCGCCGAAGGCGGTGAGGGCAGCGCCGCCCACCTGGGTCTCGCCCAGCCAGGCGTCGGCGTAGGCCTGGGCGGTGGAGCCGATGTCCCCCCGCTTGA
>CAUBHZ010000339.1 GCA_958435885.1 uncultured Intestinimonas sp.
TACATAGATTTTACATAGGAAACCGTTTTTCCATTTTTTCTCTCCCCGGGAGGGGTACAGATGTCCAGATAAAACGTCCTTCGTGTTCGGAGTTATATTCCATACTGTATATACAAATAGTATATGCATGATAACCAGAAAATTACAAAAAAGGGACTCAATCGACGTTTTCCGACGTTCCTTTTCCCAGTGCCAGGTCATAGAGCGCCTTGCGGGGCAGGCCCAGCTCCGCCGCCGCCTGCCGGGCGGCGTCCCGGAGCGAGGTGCCGCAGGCCCGCAGCTCGGCCACACGGAGAACGCCTGTCTCCAGTGTAGGGACATTTTCGGCTGTGGGCGTACCGCCCTCCACCACCAGAACGAACTCCCCCTTGGGGGGATTTTCCTCGTACCAGGCCACCGCCTCCCCCAGGGTGGTGCGGCGGATCTCCTCGTGGAGCTTGGTGAGCTCCCGGCACAGGGCGATGCGCCGGTCCGGGCCGAAGGTGTCCAGCAGGTCGGCTAGGGTGGATTGGAGCTTGTGGGGCGCCTCGTAGAAGAGCATGGTTCGGGTCTCCCCCTTCAGCTCCTCCAGGTGGGAGCGGCGGTTCTTCCTGTTCATGGCCAGAAAGCCCTCAAAGGTGAACCGCCCCGTGGGCAGCCCGGAGGCGGCCAGAGCGGTGATGAGGGCGCAGGGGCCGGGGATGGAGACCACGGGGATGCCCTCCCGGGCGCACTGGCGGACCAGGTCCTCTCCGGGGTCGCTGATGGCCGGGGTGCCGGCGTCGGTGACCAGGGCGCAGCTCTCCCCCGCCAGGAGGCGGCTCAGAACAGCGGCGCCGCTCTCGCCGGTGTTGTGGCGGTAGTAGCTCACCATGGGCTTCTTGATGCCCAGGTGGTTGAGCAGCTTCAGGGTCACCCGGGTGTCCTCGGCGGCGATGAAGTCCGCCTGGGCCAGGGTGTCGGCCATCCGGGCCGAAATATCCCCCAGATTGCCGATGGGGGTGGGAACAAGGTAGAGGGTTCCGGGCATGATGGTGCCTCCTGTATGTGATTATTCTTCCGACCGGCCCAGCAGATAGTCGGTCGTGACGCCAAAATAGTCGGCAAGGGCCATGAGGGTGGTGATGGGGATGTTGACCTGGCCGTATTCCATCTTCTGATAGTTGCTGACGGTACAGCCCAGCAGCGCCGCCATGTCCTTCTGGGTCTGTTTTCTCTCACGGCGCAGGGCTTTGAGTCGGGCGGCAAAGGCGGTCAAAGGCTCCATGCGGATCACCCCTCTTGACAAAATGATTCCTCGCATATATTAGGCCTGCGGACCGGCGCCGGATTGGGGTCCCTCCTGTAACTGCACAGGCAGCACCTCCAGGCCGGGACGGCCCTGGCGCACCGCCTCCACCAGGGCGGCGGAGGGAGGTGTGGAGAGGCTGTGCTGGAGGAGCGCCATGCGCTTGGGCTCCAGGCCGTTTTCCCGCAGGGCGGCGAAGAGGTCGGGCAGGCGCTCCGGACGGTGGACCAGAGCGAACCGCCCGCCGGGTCGGGTCAGGTACCCGGCGGCGGCGCACAGCTCCATAAGGGTGCACCCCTCCTCGCTGCGGGCCGGTCCTCCGGACTTCCCCGCCCCGGTGGGGAACCAGGGGGGATTGGAGATCACCAGGTCGAAGGCATTGGCGGGGAAGAGCCGCCGGTTCCGCAGGTCCCCGGTGACCACCCGGGCGTCCAGGCCGTTTCGGGCAAAGGTCTGCCGGGCCACGTCGGCGGCGGCGGGGGAGACCTCCACCCCGGTGAGGGAGAGGCGCTCCTCCCGGTTTAGCAGCAGCAGGCCCAGCACCCCCGAGCCGCAGCCCAGGTCGCATACCTTCCACCCCCGGCGCACCGTGGCGAACCGGCCCAGGGCCAGGCTGTCGCCCCCCAGAGGGAAGCAGTCCTCCGTCAGGAGGAGGGTATAGCGGCCCAGCCGCTCCGTCCGCTCCATGGCCCTCGGCCCCCTTTTGTGCTAAAATGAGAAAAATGAGAAAAACGAGAAAAGGAATGATCGCATGGACATCCGCGCCGTCACCACGCTGGCTCCGGGAGGGCCCGCCGGCCTGACCGGCGGCTTTCAGGCCTGGGAGAGGGGCAGGCTGGTGGGCTGCCTTACCCTCTTCGCCCCTCTGGGCCACACCGCCGAGGTGAGCGCCTTTGTCCCCACGGAGCACCGGCGAAAGGGCATCTTCTCCGCCCTCCTCGCAGGGGCGGAGGCCGCCTGCCGGGCGTGGGGGGCAAAGCGGCTCCTCTTTGTCTGCGGCGGGGAGAGCGGCGACGGCCAAGCGGTGGCCGCCCGCTGGAGGCTGACCCTGGACCACAGCGAGTTCGTGCTGGTGTGCAGAGGGCCGCGGCCGGAGGGGCGGAAAGACCCCGCCCTGGGGCTGGCCGGTCTCCCGGACCTGGAGCGGGTGGCCGCCCTCACGGAGGCGGCCTTCGGCGACGCCCCGGCGGAGGCCCTTTCCATGGCGGAAAAAACCCTCTTCGACCCGGCCCGGCAGTGCTGGGGACTCTGGGAGGGGGAGAAGATTCTGGCC
>CAUBHZ010000340.1 GCA_958435885.1 uncultured Intestinimonas sp.
CGGTACTCGATGGCGTCAGCGATGCGCCCGCAGGCCCGGCCGTCGCCGTAGGGGTTGGCGGCGTGGGCCATGGCGGCATAGGCCGCCGGATCGGTGAGCAGGCGGGAGGCCATCTGGAAGATGGGCTCCTCCTCGGTGCCCGCCAGATGGACCGTCCCCGCGGCCACCGCCTCGGGGCGCTCCGTCTCCCGACGCAGGACGAGCACCGGCTTGCCCAGGGCGGGGGCCTCCTCCTGGAGCCCGCCGGAGTCGGTCATCACCAGATGGCAGCGGGCCATCAGGTTGTGCATCTCGTCCACCGCCAGTGGGGCGATGAGGTGGATGCGGGGGTGGCCGTCCAGGTACTGATGGGCCGCCTCCTGGACCACCGGGGAGAGGTGGACCGGATAGACCAGCTCCACGTCGGGGAAGGCGTCGGCCACCCGGCGCAGGGCGGTCATGATGTGGGCCATAGGCGTTCCGTAGTTCTCCCGCCGGTGGCAGGTGACCAGGATCACCTTTCGGTTGACATAATCCAAATCATTGAGGACGCCTTCTGAAAAATGAAAGTCTTTTACAACTGTGGTCTGGAGCGCGTCGATCACCGTGTTGCCGGTCAGAAAGACGCCCTGCTCGATCCCTTCCCGGGCCAGATTGTCCCGGTTGGAGGGGGTGGGGCAGAAGTGCAGGTCAGCGATGGCGCTGACCATCCGGCGGTTCATCTCCTCCGGGTAGGGGGAGTATTTGTCATAGGTGCGCAGGCCGGCCTCCACGTGGCCCACGGGCACCCGGTGGTAGAAGGCGGCCAGGGCGCCGGCGAAGGTGGTGGAGGTGTCACCGTGGACCAGGACCAGGTCGGGTCGGGCCTGCTCCAGCACCTCCTCCATGCCCAGCAGGCACTTGGAGGTGATGGTGGACAAGGTCTGCCGGGGCTCCATGATGTTCAGGTCGAAGTCGGGCACCAGGCGGAAGATGTCCAGCACGGAGTCCAGCATCTGCCGGTGCTGGGCGGTGACACAGCACAAGGCGTCGATCTGGGGGCGGCGGGAGAGCTCCAGGGCCAGGGGGGCCATCTTGATGGCCTCCGGCCGGGTGCCGAAGATGGTCATGACTCGGATACGGTTCATTTGTCGGAACGGTCCTCCTCACCGAAGAAATTGTCGTTGCCGGCGATCTGGGTCTTGGAGGGGGGGCGGTGCTGCCGGCCCTTGGCCTCCCCCGCGGCGCCGGAGCCGCCGCTGTCGCTGTGGGACAGGTAGAGCCTGCCCCCGAAGGCGCCCGCCATGCACAGGGCCAGCAGGAAGAGCATGGCCTTCATGGCGTTGTTGGTGGTGAGCACCACGGCGGACAGGCCCAGGATGGCGCTGATGATGTAGAGCACCGCCACCGCCTGCTTCTGGTTGAAGCCCATGTCGATGAGCCGGTGGTGGATGTGTCCCCGGTCGGGGGCCATGGGGCTCTGCCCCCGGGCCAGCCGCCGCAGGATGGCGAAGCAGGTGTCGAAGATGGGCAGGCCCAGCACCAGGAAGGGGACGGCGAAGGAGATGATGGCGTAGGACTTGAACAGCCCCTGGATGGAGACGGTGGCCAGCACGAAGCCCAGGAAGGTGGAGCCGGTGTCCCCCATGAAGATCTTGGCCGGGTTCAGGTTATAGGGGAGAAAGCCGATGCAGGCGCCGGCCAGGGCGGCCATGAGGATGGCCACCTGGGCCTCGGCCACCGTCAGGGCGATGACCAGCAGGGTCATGGAGCTGATGGTGGACACGCCGCAGGCCAGGCCGTCCAGGCCGTCGATCAGGGTGACGGCGGTGGTGTTGGCCGCGATCCACAGCACAGAGATGGGGATGGACAGCACGCCCAGGTGCCAGTAGGGGTCGCTGCTGAAGATGTTGGGGTTGGAGAGGTAGTCGATCTGGTTGCCCATCAGCACGGCGATGAGGGCCGCGCCGATCTGGACGGCGAACTTCAGCTTGGCGGACAGGGCATAGATGTCGTCAAAAATGCCCAGAATGACGATGACCACCGCGCCCAGCAGCATGCCCCGCAGCTGGGTGGTGAGGGGCAGGAAGAGCAGCACGCTGAGGATGAAGCCGAAGAAGATGGCCAGCCCCCCCATCCGGGGGATGGGGTGGTCATGCATCCGGCGGCTGTCCCGGGGGACATCCACCGCGCCGATCTTGAAGGCCAGGGAGCGGACCACCGGGGTGGCGATCAGAGCCACCACCGCGGCCACCAGCAGGGCGGCGGCCACAGAGCCCACCACCTGAAGGGAAATATCCGTGGGAACGTTCATGGGAAAACCCCTTTTGCAGAATTGATGTGGGGAAGGAGGCGGGAGCGGGCGCCCGGTCAGCGGGCCACAAAGCCCACCTTTTTATAGACCTTCCGCAGAGTCTTGGCGGCAAGGTGGGAGGCGCGCTCCGCACCCTCCTTGTAGATGCCCTCCAGATACGCCTTGTCGGCCATGAGGCGGCCGGCCTCCTCCCGGATGGGCCGGAGGAGCTCCACCACCGCGTCACCCACCGCGGGCTTGAACACGCCGTAGCCCTGGCCCTGGAA
>CAUBHZ010000341.1 GCA_958435885.1 uncultured Intestinimonas sp.
GCCCGTGCCTCCACCGGCGGAGGCGCCTGGGAGAAAAAGGACGTGCCCGCCCAGTGGCAGGTCCGCTACCGGGACCTCACCTTCCAGGTCAAGCCCATGAACTTCAAGCACACCGGCCTCTTCCCCGAGCAGGCCGCCAACTGGGACTTCTGCGCCGACCTCATCCGGAAGGCCGGACGGCCCATCTCGGTGCTCAACCTCTTCGCCTACACCGGCGGCGCCTCGGTGGCCTGCGCGGCGGCGGGTGCCTCCGTCTGCCACGTGGACGCCGCCCGGGGCATGGTGTCCTGGGCCCGGGAGAACGCAAGGCTCTCCGGCCTGGCCGACGCCCCCATCCGCTGGATCGTGGACGACTGCGGCAAATTTGTGGAACGGGAGATCCGCCGGGGCCGCCGGTACGACGCCGTCATCATGGACCCCCCCTCCTACGGCCGGGGTCCTTCCGGTGAGATCTGGAAGCTGGAGGAGAACCTGTGGCCCTTTGTGAACCTGGTGGCCGGGGTCCTCTCCGACGATCCCCTCTTCTTCCTCATCAACTCCTACACCACGGGCCTTGCCCCGTCGGTGCTCACCTACATCCTGGAGACGGTGGTCTCCAAGCGCTGGGGCGGTCACACCCACAGCCAGGAGCTGGGCCTCCCCGTCACCGACACCGGCCTGGTCCTCCCCTGCGGCGCCACCGGCCGCTGGACCAGCCAGGGCTGAGTCCGGTATTTTTCCCGACTGCGAGGTCTTTTACCATGAGTGACATCATCGAGACCCGGGCCATCCGGTTCTCCTATCCCGCCGCCGAGGGCGTCACCCCCGTGGTGCTGGACGGCGTGGACCTGAACATCCGTTCCGGCTCCTTCGTGGCCGTGCTGGGCCACAACGGCTCGGGCAAGTCCACCCTGGCCAAGCACATGAACGCCATCCTCCTCCCCACCGGCGGCGCCGTCTACGTGGACGGCATCGATACCGCCGACGAGGACCGGCTGCTGGACATCCGGCGCACCGTGGGCATGGTCTTCCAGAACCCCGACAACCAGATCGTGGCCAACGTGGTGGAGGAGGACGTGGCTTTCGCCCCGGAGAACCTGGGGGTTCCCCCGGAAGAGATCCGACGGCGGGTGGACGACGCCCTCAAAACCGTGGGCATGTACGAGTTCCGGGAACACGCCCCCCATCTCCTCTCCGGCGGACAGAAGCAGCGGGTGGCCATCGCCGGCGTGCTGGCCATGGCGCCCCGGTGCATCGTCCTGGACGAGCCCACCGCCATGCTGGACCCGGTGGGCCGCCGGGAGGTCATGGACACCATCAAAAAGCTCAACCGCACCGCCGGCGTGACGGTGGTCCTCATCACCCACCACATGGACGAGGCCGCCCAGGCCGACCGGCTGGTGGTCATGTCCAAGGGCAAGGTGGTGGCCGACGGCACCCCCAAGGAGGTCTTCTCCCACGTGGAGGGCCTCAAATCGGTGGGGCTCACCGTCCCCGAGACGGTGGAGCTTTGCTGGGCCCTCCGGCGGGACGGCCTGGACCTCCCCCTGGATGCCCTCTCCGACGAGGAGTGCGCCCAGGCCCTTTACAATCTGCTCACGAAATGACAAAGGGAGGCCGCCCATGAACAGCGACTGGAACCACCCGATCATCGGGATCTGTATCCTTGTCTTTTTCGTCTCCATGCTCCTGCTCACCCTGTGCGTCTCTCTGTCTGACGGAAACTACTGGTTTTTCCTCTGCCTCCTCCCGAGCCTGATCCTCGCCGCCCTGGGCGGGCTCATCACGGCTCTCTGGCTTCGCCTGCGCCGGCTGGAGACTCAGGTCCGCTTCCTTCAGGACCAGCTGTACAGGCTGGAGAAGGACGCTTCTACTTCCAAATGTAAGGACTGATCCACCTTTGGACGCCATCATACAAACGGAAAAACTCAGCCACATCTACTCCTCCGGCACCCCCTTCGAGCACGCCGCCCTGGAGGAGGTGGATTTTACCGCCTACCGGGGGGAATACCTGGGCATCATCGGCCGGACCGGCTCCGGCAAGTCCACCCTTATCCAGCACCTCAACGGCCTTCTGAAGCCCACCTTGGGCAGGGTCCTCTTTGAGGGCAAGGACATCTGGGAGACCAAGGAGCGCACCCGCCAGACCCGGTTCCAGGTGGGTCTGGTGTTCCAGTACCCGGAGTACCAGCTTTTTGAGGAGACGGTCTACAAGGACATCGCCTTCGGCCCCAAAAACATGAAGCTGGACGAGGACGAGGTGGACCGCCGGGTCCGGGATGCCGCCTCCTTCGTGGGCCTCCCCGACGCCGTGCTGGAAAAATCTCCCTTCGAGCTCTCCGGCGGTCAGAAACGCCGGGTGGCCATCGCCGGCGTTATCGCCATGGAGCCCTCCGTCCTCATCCTGGACGAGCCCACCGCCGGGCTGGACCCGGTGGGCGTGGAGTCCATTCTGGGCAACATCCGGGACTACCATAAAGCAAAAAACGCCACCATCATCCTGGTCTCCCACTCCATGGAGGAGGTGGCCCGCACCGTGGACCG
>CAUBHZ010000342.1 GCA_958435885.1 uncultured Intestinimonas sp.
GGGATATGGTACAATGGTCCCCGAGGTGAACGAACTTTGGAACTCCTGGAATGGCTGCGTCAAACGGAACTGGGGGCCATGGTCTCCACCATACTGGTGTCCATGGTGCCCGTCCTGGAGCTGCGCTTCGGTATCCCCTGGGGGGTAGCCCACGGACTGTCCCATTTTACCGCCTTTGTTTGTGCCGTCATCGGCAACATGATCCCCCTGCCCTTTATCGTGGTCTACATCCGCCGCATTTTCAAGTGGATGCGCCGCCATCTGCCCCAGTTTGACCGGCTCCTGGACAAGCTGGAGGCCAAGGCCCACCTGAAGGGCCGCAAGGTCACCAAATACCGCTATCTGGGCCTGATGATCTTCGTGGCCATCCCCCTGCCCGGCACCGGCGGCTGGACCGGCGCCCTGGTGGCCGCCTTTCTGGATATGCGCCTGCGGAGGACCCTGCCCGCCATCTTTGCCGGCGTCCTCATCGCCGGGTTCCTCATCACCGGCATCACCTACGGTTTCACCTCGATTTTTTGACCCTTTCCCACCTCCGCGCATAGGATGGCGCGGAGGTGGATCGTTTTGCTGTACGCTGCTGGAGAGATCATTCTGTCCCTGCTGGCCGTTTTCGGCCTCTTTTCCGCCCTGTGGCTCCTCTTCCGCCGGGCCATGTTTGCCCAGGCCGGCGACCAGCCCGGCGCCTGCGCCGTGGTGGCCGCCCGGGGGGACGGCTCCGGCCTGGAGCAGACCGTGAAGGAGCTTTTGTGGCTGCGGCTGGGGGGCGCCCGGCACTACACCGTGCTCATCGCCGACGCCGGTCTGGACCCCAAGGGCAGAGCCATGGCCGCCGCCCTGGCCAACAGCCTGCCCGCGGTGCTGGTCTGCCCCATGGAGCGGCTCACCGATTACCTGGACCTCCTGTGAGGTCTCATTTCAACTGGAAGGAAGTAGGATGCACGTGGAGGCGACCAAAGAGCTCACCCTGATGGAGGGGACGGTGGAGTCCGTCATCTTCCGCAACGAAGAGAACGGCTATACCGTCCTCCGCCTCAACGTGGGGGACGGCGAGCCGGTGACGGTGGTGGGCTGCATGCCCGGCGCCGCCCCCGGCGAGGGTCTGGCCGTCCAGGGCACCTGGGGCCGCCACTCCTCCTACGGCGAGCAGTTCAAGGCCGAGATCGTGGAGCGGCGCATCCCCGTGGGGGAAAAGGCCATCTTTGAATACCTGGCCTCCGGCGCCGTCAAGGGGGTGGGGGCCGCCACCGCCCGGCGGCTGGTGGAGGAGTTCGGCTCCGACACCTTCAACGTCCTGGAAGAGCACCCGGAGCGGCTCACCAAGATCAAGGGCATCACCCGCAAGCGGGCCCTCCAGATCGGTGAGGCCTTCCGGCTCCAGATGGGCATGCGGCGGCTGCTGGATTTTCTGGGGGAGCACGGCCTGCCCCTCCAGCTGGGCATGCCCCTCTACCGCCGCTACGGCGACCTGGCCCTGGACGTGATCCGGGACAACCCCTACCTGCTGGTGGACGAGGAGCTTGGTGTATCCTTCTCCACCGCAGACGAGCTGGCCCTGGCCATCGGCCTGGACGGGGAGGACCCCCAGCGGCTGGAGGCCGGCATCCTCTTCGAGCTCACCCACAACCTGAATAACGGCCACACCTTCCTCCCCGCCCAGAAGCTGCTCCGGGCCACCGAACAGCTCATCGGCGTGGAGGGGGCGGGACTCACCGAGGCCCTGGACTCCCTGGAGCACCAGGGGCTCCTCACCCGGGAGGAGGTGGCCGGGGAGGACGCCTGCTACCTCTCCTCCATCCAGGAGGCGGAGGAGTACGTGGCCTGGCGGCTGGAGGAGATGTGCACCCGGGAGCTGCTGCCCCCCGCCCACCTGGACCGGCTGCTGGAAACCATCCAGGCCGACCAGGGCATCACCTACGCCCCCCAGCAGCGCCAGGCGGTGGCTATGGCGGCGGAGCGGCAGGTGATGCTGCTCACCGGCGGACCCGGCACCGGCAAGACCACCTGCCTCCGGGGCGTGCTGGCCCTCTTTGACGCCCTGGGGCTGGAGACCGCCCTGGCCGCTCCCACCGGCCGGGCCGCCAAGCGGTTGGGAGAGGCCTGCGGCACCGAGGCCGCCACCATCCACCGGCTGCTGGAGACCCAGTTCGACCAGCACACCGGGCAGCTCATCTTTGCCCACGACGAGGACGAGCCCCTCTCCGCCGACGCCGTCATCGTGGACGAGACCTCCATGGTAGACGTGCCCCTCATGCGGGCCCTCCTGGCCGCCCTGCGCAACGACTGCCGCCTCATCCTGGTGGGCGACCCCGACCAGCTCCCCTCCGTGGGGCCGGGCAACCTCCTCTCCGACCTCATCCGCAGCGGCAAGGTGCCCACCATCTGCCTCACCGAGATCTTCCGGCAGGCCGCCGAGAGCGCCATCGTCATGAACGCCCACCGGGTGGACCGGGGCGAGCTCCCCGACCTCACCAATCACCAAAAAGACTTCTTCTTCCTCCGCCGCCGGGACCCG
>CAUBHZ010000343.1 GCA_958435885.1 uncultured Intestinimonas sp.
TGATGAGCCCCTCCTTCACCATCATCTCCTGGTTGATCCGGATGAGGTTTTTGCCCTTCTCCAGACCGGCGGGGAAGAGGTCGTACACGTAGGTCTCATACCCGGCCAGAGCGTACACCTGCGCCAGAGAGGCGCCCATGACGCCGGCGCCGGCAATCACGACCTTGTTGTTGTTCATAGCCTTTCAGGCCTCCTTTATGTATTTTTTGTGGAGGAAGCTCCACGTTGTCCCGCATTTGTCACCACCCGCAGAATGTCCAGGGAGTCCCTGGCGTCGGTAAGGAAGCGGTCCGAGTCCGCCTCCACGCTGATGGTGCCGTCGTAGCCCATCCGCTGCGCCCAGGTGACGTATTTGGTGCAGAAGGGGATGTCCTTCTCCCGCAGGTGGTACCGGCTCCCATCCGGTTCGTAGCCGCTGATGTGGAGGTGGCGCACCTCAGGCAGGACAGAGCTCAGTTCCTCCGGCTCTTCCCCCTCCATGGCGGCCTGGTAGAAGTCCAGCACCAGCTTCAGGTTGTCCATATCCAACTCTTTCACCATTTTCCATGCGGCTACCGTGTCCAGCAGGTATTCGCACATGGTGTGGTTGAGGGCCTCCAGCAGGACCGTGATCCCGTATTCCGCGGCCACCCCGGCGGTCACAGCCAGGAATTCCCTGCACTGTGCGTCCGCCCGGGCGGGGTTGTAGTCCAGGGGCAGCCGCCGGGCTTTGGGGGCGCCGATCCCGATGCTCTTGATGCCCAGCTCCGCTCCCTTTTCGCACAGCTCCCGGGCGTAGTCGTAGGTCGGTCCCTTCCGGTAGCCCTCCCCAACGATGGGCAGGTCCCCGCCGCAGTAGGCGTTGAACCCGAGGCAGGGCTTCCCGCCGTCCCGGAGCACGGCGGCCGCCTCCCGCACCTGGGCAGGGGACATCTGGTGGACCCCGGTGCCGGGGAGTTCGATGTAGTCATAGCCCAGGGCGCATAGGTCCCGATAGTGGTCCATGGTGGTGCAGATGCCGTATTTCATCCCACATTCACCGTCCGTTTCCCCGGCTCAGGACTCGAAGCGGTCCAGTTCCACCTGTGCACAGTACTGGGCCTTCAGGTCCTGAAGCTTCTTGCAGGTCTCCGATTGGGTGTGGGCCAGCTGGTGCCCGGCGTCGGTCCAGCTCTCCACCAGCAGCAGGGCGTCGGGGTCCTGGGTGTCGAAGTAGTAGTCGTACTTGATGTTTCCCGCCTCGGTGACCGAACGCTGCCGCACGCCCAGTCTGGTCACGGCGGAGAAAAATGCGTCCCGCATCCCGGGGCGGCAGTGGTAGGTCACATTCAGTGTCAGCATAAAACGATTCTCCTCTCTCTGTTCAGATAGATCGCCTGCCCTCAGAGGGGACAGAAAGGGTGAAAGGAGTGGTCTTTTTCCGACGCACTCCTTTCATTCACCCACCGGTGGTCCTCAGGACCGTTTCCCATTCAGACGCTGGATCCGCCAGTCCCCCACAAAGGCGTAGACCACGCTGGCCAGGCACACGCAGAGGACAATGGTCAGCACCGTGGGCGTATA
The DNA here is from genome assembly GCA_958435885.1 of uncultured Intestinimonas sp. The sequence continues at coordinate 1,543 of CAUBHZ010000343.1, forward strand.
GGTCCTGAAATTGAAGTAGACCAGGGCCACGGTGGCCGCGGTGGGGACAATGGTGACGAGCTTCACCATGGTGTCGCTCATGTGGAACACCGAGGCCTCCCACTCGGCTGGGTGCAGCTTTTTCATGGACAGGAGCGCCAGGTTGGGGAACAGGTTGCACAGCACCTGGAGGCCGGAGCCCACCTTGACCAGGGTGGCGTTCAGGGCCGTGATGTCGGGAGCCAGCAGGACGGGCAGGGCCGCGAACAGGACGAACACAAGATGCATGTACACCGGGGTACCGTATCTGTTTTCTTTCATGAGGAACCTGGGCAGCCAGCCGTCCTCCGCCGCCCGGACGCAGGCCGCGGAGTAGTTGGAAAAACCGGAGTTGATGCTGGTGGTAAGGGCGACGCAGGCGCCGCCCAGCAGGAAGAAGTAGAGCAGGGCCTTATTGTGCATGTTCTGCTCCGCTGCGTTGATGACGGCCTTGTTCATGCCGCCGAAGAACAGGGTGCCCTCCATGGCGGTGCCGCCCTGGCTGGCCGGGACTGCGGGGAGGGCTCCGGCGGTGGCCAGGGCCACGGCGGCGAAGAGCACCGCCACGGTGGCGGCGATGGCGAAGCACGCCTTGGGCAGGTCCCGCTGGGGGTTTTCGCACATGTCTCCGTAGTTCAGGATGGACATGCCTCCGCTGAGGGAGAAGACCAGCAGGGAGATGGCGCTGAAGAAGCCGGCGGGTCCGCCCACGAACAGGCGGTCCTCATGGAACACCAGGTCGGCGTCCATATTGAGGAGGCCCACCGCCACGAAGAGCAGCAGGGCGATCACCAGGACGGCGTTCATGACCTTCTGCACCTTGACGGCGGAGCTCACGCCGAAGTAGTTGCTGACGAAGAAGAAGAGCACCACGGCGATGCCCGCCAGCTTGGGGTTCACGTTGGTGAAGACCGATGTAAAATACATGGCAAAGGCGGTGGCGTTGGTG
>CAUBHZ010000344.1 GCA_958435885.1 uncultured Intestinimonas sp.
CCAGGTCCTCCATGGCCATCAGGCTGCCATTGGCCTGGAGACCGTCCACCATCTTCTGAGCCAGCTCGCCGGTATAGAACTCCTCGATGCCGCCCTTGGCAATGGCTTCCAGGGTGTCGGCCAGGGGCTCGTTCTTGAACAGATCGCCGGTCGCATAGGGGAGGCCGTCGTTGGTGTAGATGGCCGCAGCCTCCTCATTGGCGGAGATCATATCAAAGGAGTCCATGATGGCATTGGCCAGACGCTCCTCGATGGGGAAGCCCTCCCGGGCCAGCTTGATGGCGGGGGCCATGACCTCTTCCGGGGTCATGGTGCCATACTTCTCCAGGGCGGTGAGCAGACCAGCCACCTGACCGGGGACGGCGGCATTCTTGGCCGTGGCAGAGTCTGTCTCCGGATTGTACCAGCCGGGCTCCACCGCCACGGGGACAGTCTCCATGTACTCCAGGATCTCGTACTCGTGGTTATCCGCCAGATAGATGTTCATCATGCCGCAGCCGCCGATGCCGCTCAGGTTGGGCTCACACACGCCCACTGCGAAAGCGGTGGCCACCGCCGCGTCCACGGCGTTGCCGCCGGCCTGCAGGATCTCCAGGCCAGCCTGAGAGGCGTACACGCTGCCGCTGGATACGCCGCCGTGGGTGCCGATGGCGCCGTTTCCGAACTCATCGCCCTCCATGGTCTCAGGGATCTCGGGGGTCTCCGGCTCAGAGGCAGCGGGCTCTGAAGAAGCCGCGGGAGGGGTGGAGCTGGCTGCCGGCTGGGTGGTCTGTCCGCAGCCCGCCAGCAGGGACAGCATCATTGCAAGTACAAGAGCCAGTGCGCTGAATTTCGTTGTCAGGGACTGATTATTCCGTTTCATATGCTCTCCTCCTTATTGATGTAACATTTTTTACCTCGCATACATCTCCTCATGGGCCTTCTTTTCCTCCCTTCTCATTCCGTTTCAAATGCCCATCAGACTTTTGGTATCTGTATGCGCTGGCTTTCTCAATAGGCCAGTGACTTGTACTGCCGGCGGTTATCTCCGCCCGCATAGACAAAGCCGTCGTCCGGGTCCACCAGGACCACGCCCACACTGCCCAGGCTGGTGTTCCAGTCCTTTCCGGAGTCCACCTCATAGCCCGCGTCGATCAGGGCCTGGATGGTCTCCTCCGGCAGCCGGGGCTCGGCGTACACCTTCAGCGGGGCGCTGTACGAGGTGAAGATGGCCCGGGGCTCGTTGATGGCCTGCTGCAGGTCCATGTCGAACAGCAGCACTGCATTGAGGATCTGGACGATGGCAGGCGGGATGCACCAGCTGCCGGGGGAGCCGATGGCCATGATAGGCTCGCCGTCCTTGACCACCAGGGTGGGGCACATAGTGCTCATGACCCGCAGGCCGCCCTGGACAAAGTTGGGGTTGTCTTTTTCTGCAATGTCCAGCTTCTGGTTGGACAGGTGGGCGTTCAGGGGGAAGCCGGTACCCGGAGCCACGATACAGGATCCGAAATATCCGCCGATGGTGTGGGTGGTGCTCACCATATTCCCAAACTCGTCAATAACGGAGACGTGGGTGGTGGAACCGCTTTCCGGCGTGGCGGTGGTCAGCTTCTCAAAGGGGAGGCCCTCCCCGGGAACAAGCGTGGGGTTGACCTTGCCGTCCTTGGGCATGTCGTTCTCCACCCGCTCCTTGGCGTACTCCTTGGAGATCAGGGTATCGATGGGCAGCTCATAAAAATCCGGGTCCCCGAAGTAGGTGATGCCATCCGCCATGCTCAGCCGCAGAGCCTCGTTGAAGGTGAACAGATATTCCGGGGTGTTGAAGCCCATAGAGACCAGGTCGTAGTTCTCCAGGATATTGAACATCTCCAGCATGGGGGCGCCGCCGTTGGAGGGCGGGCCCTGGGTCACGATCTCATAGCCGTGATAAGTGGTGCTGATGGGCTCCCGCTCCACGCTGGTGTAGCTGGCCATATCCTCCATGGTGAGCAGGCCGCCCAGGCGCTGGACCTCGTCCACGATGGTCTGGGCGATGCTCCCCTTGTAGAACTCGTCGATGCCGCCCTCCGCGATCTTGCGCAGGGTATCCGCATAGTCGGGGTTGGTGAAGTGGTCCCCCACCGCATAGGGCAGGCCTTCGTTGGTAAATATCTTGGCCGCCTCCTCGTTCTGCACCAGTTTGTCGAAGCTGGCCGAGGCCCGCTCCTCAAAGCTGATGTGGACATCGAAGCCCTCCTCCGCCAGCTGGATGACAGGGGCCAGCACCTCCTCCCGGGTCATGGTGCCATACTTCTCCAGGGCGGTCAGGGCGCCGTGGACCTGTCCGGGGACGGTGACCAGCATGGCCCCCTTCTTCTCATTGATCTCGTCCAGAGTGTCGATGCCCGCCGCCGCAGGAGCGGTCTCCATGGCCTCGATACAGATGTACTCGCCCGTCTCCTTCAGATAGATGGTCATGAAGCTGGCGCCGCCCAGGCTGGTGGCACCCGGCTCGGTGAGGCTGTTGGCAAAAATCATGG